>JAGQRJ010000954.1 GCA_020425635.1 Planctomycetota bacterium
GGAGCGCCTGCTCGAGCTCGCCCCCGAAGACACCGCCGCGCTCGCCTTCCTCGCGGTGCGGGCCCTGGAGCGCGGCGACCTCGACCGCGCCGCCGCGCTCGCGCCCCGCCTGCTCGAGGCGGCGCCTCGCGACTGGCGCAGCCACGCGGTGCGCGGCCGACTGCGGCTCGCCCAGGGCGAGGCCGCAGGCTGGGAAGACCTCGAGCACGCCGTCGAGCTCGCCCCGGAGGACCCGGCCCCGCGGGTGGAGCTGCTCTACCGGGGCGTGGAGCAGGCTCGCTGGGCCGAGGTGCGGCACCACGCCCAGGCCCTGCTGCGCCTCGAGGGCGCCTCGCCGCTCGCGCGCACCAAGGCCGAGGCGGCCCTCGCGCGCGCGACCCAGGAGCTCGGCGAGTAAGGGAGGCGCCGCGCTGTCCCGGTGTGCCTCGCGCTCGTCCGCGGCGTCTCCTATCCTCCTCAGGCATGACGCCCAGCACCGAAGGTCTCGCGTGGCACTGAGCAACGAATCCCAGCGGCTCGCGATCGCCAAACCGGGCAACCAGTTCGGCACCTTCGAGGGCGTGTTCACGCCAAGCATTCTCACGATCCTCGGCGTGATCATGTTCATGCGCGCCTCGTTCGTGGTCGGCAACGCAGGGATCCTCTACGCGATCGCGATCCTCTGCCTGGCCAAGGCGATCACCTTCACGACCGCGCTCTCGCTCTCGGCGATCGGGACCAACATGCAGGTCCGCGGCGGGGGCGCCTACTTCCTGATCTCGCGCGTGCTCGGGCCGGAGTTCGGCGGGGCGATCGGGATCGCGCTCTACTTCGCGCTCGCGCTCTCCGTCCCCTTCTACGTGCTGGGCTTCACCGAGGCGCTCTGCCGCTCGTTCCCGCAGCTCGCCCCCCTGTTCCTGCTCGTGACCCTCGGGACCCTCGCGGCGGTGTTCGTCGTCTCCTACGTGGGCGCGGGCTGGGCGCTCAAGGCGCAGTACCTGATCATGGCGATCCTCGGGCTCTCGATCCTGGCGATCATGGGCGGCGCGCTGAGCCAGTTCTCCTGGGAGACCTTCAGCGCGAACCTCGGCCCGGGCTACTCCGCCCGTGAAGGAGGCGCCGGGGACTACACGTTCTGGTTGATCTTCGCGATCTACTTCCCCGCGGTCACCGGGATCGACGCCGGCGTGAACATGTCGGGAGACCTCAAGGACCCCAACAAGAGCCTCCCCCGCGGGACCCTCGCCGCGGTCGGGGTGGGCTTCCTCGTCTACTTCGTGCAGATCGTGCTCAGCGGCGGCGCCTACTCCCGCGGCGCGCTGATCGACACGCCCTACGCCGTGCTCAAGGACAACGCGCTGTTCGGCCTGAGCTTCCTGGTCGTGGCCGGGGTGTGCGCGGCGACGCTCTCGAGCGCGCTGGGGAGCTTCCTCGGCGCGCCCCGCGTGCTGCAGGCGGTCTCCCGCGACCCCGTCCTGAGCTTCCTCGGCCCCTTCGGCAAGGGCTCGGGCCCCAACGACGAGCCGCGGCGCGCGCTGCTGCTGACCGCGGCGGTCGGTGTGGGCGTCCTGGTGTGGGCCGCGCTGACCGGAGGCGCCGAGGGCGCGGCGCTGAACCTGGTGGCCTCGGTGATCACCATGTTCTTCCTCTACACCTACGGCATGGTGAACCTCGCCGCGTTCATCGAGGCCCTGGGCAAGAACCCCTCTTTCCGCCCCCGCTTCCGCTTCTTTCACTGGTCGACCGCGCTCCTGGGGACGGTCGGCTGCGTCGCCGCCGCGTTCTTGATCGACTGGAAGGCCGCCCTCGGCGCGGTGCTCATGCTCGGTGGGCTGCTCTACTACCTGCGCACCCGCGAGCTGACCAGCTCCTACGCCGACGCGCGGCGCGGCTTCGTGTTCGCCAACGTGCGCAAGAACATGCTGCGGCTCTCGCTCATGAAGGAGGACACCAAGAACTGGCGCCCGACGGTGCTGATCTTCAGCGGCAACCCCGCCTCGCGGGAGGAGCTCGTGAGCTTCGGCGTGTGGCTGGAGGCCGGGCGCGGGATCGTGATCCTGGGCAACCTCCTCGTGGGGCCGTTCGAGCAGAACGCGCGCCACCTCCCCAACGCGCGCCGGCAGCTCGAAGCGTTCTGCCGCGAGCGCAACCTGCAGGCGCTGCCCATGGTCCTCGTGACCGAGGACCTCGCGAGCGGGGTCTCGGCCATGCTCCAGACCGCGGGCCTGGGCCCGATCGTGCCGAACCTCGTGCTCTTCGGCTGGGCCGAGGAGTCGGGGCGTATGGGCGGCCTCGGCCAGCACATTCGCACCGCGAACCTCCTCGACCAGGCGGTCGTGCTGCTCAAGCGCGACCCCGACCTGCTCCCGACCCTCGAGCGCGGCTCCGCGCGCACGCGCCGGATCGACGTGTGGTGGCGCGGGCAGGCCAACGGAGCGCTGATGCTGCTCCTGGCCCACCTCCTGACCCGCAACTGGGAGTGGAGCGGGGCCGAGGTTCGCGTGCTGCGCCTGGTGCCCCACGAGAACGGGCGCGAGCCCGCGGTCCAGGCCCTGCAGGCGCTCCTCGACGCCTCCCGGGTCGACGCCACCGCGGTGACCCTCGTCGACCCGCGCCCCTTCGCCGAGGTCCTGCGCGCGACCTCGGGCGAGTCGGCCTGCGTGTTCCTCGGCTTCGGGATCCCCGAGGCCGGCACCGAGGAGCGCTGGCACAGCGGGTTCCAGACCCTGCTCGACGGGCTCCCGACCACGCTCCTGATCAACGCCCCCGAGGGCAACGAAGGCCTGCTGGTATGACGCACTCCGCCTACCTCGTCGAGACCGTTCGCCGCGACCCCGCGCACGACCCCGCGGGTCGGGCCCTGGCCGGGGAGCTCCGCGCCGCGGGGATCGCCGTCGGCGCCGTGCGCCTGGCCCACGTGTTCGAGGTCGGGCCGACGACCGCCGCGGCGGCCGAGCAGCTGGGCCGCGAGCTCTTCGCCAACCCGGTCCTCGACCGCATGACCGTGTCGCCAGCCAGCGAGCCGCTGCGCCTCGCGGCGGGCGAGCGCGCCGTGACCGTGCTCCGGCGCGAGGGGGTCATGGACCCCGTCGCGCTCTCCACGCTCCAGGCCGCCGAGGCCCTGGGGGTGCACCTCGAGCGCGTGCGCGCGGGCCGCCGGGTCTACGTCGAGGCCGAGCCCGAGGTCGCGCGCGCGGCCTGCGACTGGGTCGTGCGCTGGACCTCGAACCCGGTGGTCGATCGGGCGCTGGGGCCGGAGGACCCCTGGCCCGCGGCCCCGCGCCCCGCCCCCGCCCTCGGCCAGCTCGCGCGCGCGGTGCCCCTCGCGGGCCTCGACGACGCCGCGCTGACCCAGCTCTCGCGGGAGGCCTGCCTGGCCCTCGACGCGGTCGAAATGCGCGCGATCCAAGCCCACTACGCCGCGCTGGGGCGGGCGCCGACCGACGTCGAGCTCGAGACGATCGCCCAGACCTGGTCCGAGCACTGCAAGCACAAGACGCTCACCGGCCCGATCACCCACGAGGAGTTCGACGCCGACGGCGCGCCGACGGCGCGCCGCGACTACCAGAACCTGCTCAAGCAGACGGTGTTCGCCGCGACCCAGGAGCTCGACCTCCCGCGCTGCCTCTCGGTGTTCGTCGACAACGCCGGGGTGATCCGCTTCGACGACGACTACGGCGTGGCGATCAAGGTCGAGACCCACAACCACCCCTCGGCGATCGAGCCCTACGGCGGCGCGGGCACCGGGATCGGCGGGGTGATCCGCGACATTCTCGGGACCGGCCTCGGCGCGCGCCCGGTGCTGAACCTCGACGTGTTCTGCGTGGGCGACCTCGACGCGGCCCCCGAGAGCCTGCCCAAGGGCGCCCTGCACCCGCGCACCGTGCTGCGCGGGGTGGTGGCCGGGGTCCGCGACTACGGCAACCGCATGGGGATCCCCACCGCCTGCGGGGCGCTGGTGAGCGAGCCGCGCTACGCCGGGAACCCCCTCGTGTTCGCGGGCACCGTGGGCCTGATCGAGCACGGCCTGGTGGCCAAGCAACCCCGGGACGGCGACTGGATCGTGGCCGTGGGCGGGCGCACCGGCCGCGACGGCGTCCACGGCGCGACCTTCTCCTCCGACGCGCTGCACTCCGCGAGCGAGGTCGAGAGCGGCGGCGCGGTGCAGATCGGCAACCCGATCGAGGAGAAGAAGCTCGGCGACGTGCTGCTCGAGGTCCGCGACCGGCTGAGCGCGGTGACCGACTGCGGCGCCGGGGGCTTCTCCTCGGCGGTCGGCGAAATGGCCGAGGGCCTGGGGGCCGAGGTCGACCTCAGCCTCGCGCCCTTGAAATACGCCGGGCTGCAGCCGTGGGAGGTGTGGATCTCCGAGGCCCAGGAGCGCATGGTGCTCGCCGTGGGCGACGCCCACGTCGAGGCGGTGTGCGCGGCCTTCGCCGCGGAGGACGTCGAGGCCGTGCGCCTGGGGCGCTTCCGCGCCAGCGGGCGGCTCGTGATCCGCTGGGGCGACGAGACCGTCGCCGACCTGGACCTCGACTTCCTCCACGAGGGCCTGCCCAAGCAGGCGCGCCAGGCCCGCTGGCGCGCGCCCCGCGCCCAGCCCTTCGCCGAGCCCGCCCTGACCCCGGGCGAGGCGCTGCGCGCGATCCTGGCCACCCCGACCGTGGGCAGCAAGGCGCCGATCGTGCGTCAGTACGACCACGAGGTGCAGGGCTCGAGCGCGATCAAGCCCTTCGCGGGGGTCGGCGGCGGGGGGCCCAGCGACGGGGTCGTGCTCGCCCCGCGCCTCGGCTCGCGGCGCGGGATCGTGCTCGGCCTGGGCTTGAACCCCGGGCTCAGCGACCACGACCCCTACGCCATGGCGACCTGGGCGGTCGACGAGGCCCTGCGCAACGTGGTCGCCGCGGGCGCGGACCTCGACTCATGCGCGATCCTCGACAACTTCTCCTGGGGCGACTGCCGACGCCCGGAGCAGCTCGGCTCGCTGGTGCGCGCCGCCGAGGCCTGCCGCGACGCGGCGCTGGCCTACCGCGTGCCCTTCGTCTCGGGCAAGGACTCGCTCAACAACGAGTTCGAGCTCCCCGACGGCACCCGCGCCGCGATCCCGGGGACCCTCGTGATCACGGCGCTGGGCACGATCGACGACGTGCTCCAGGCCGTGAGCATGGACCTCAAGGGGCCCGGGCACCCCCTGCTGCTGGTGGGGCTCAGCCGGGACGAGCTCGGCGGGGGCCAGCTCGCCGCGCTCGCGGGCAGCGCTGGCGGCGCGGTCCCGCGGGTCGACCTCGAGCGCGCCCCGGGGGTGCTGCGCGCGGTCCAGGCCGCGCTGGCCACGGGCGCGGTGCTCGCCTGCCACGACCTCAGCGAGGGCGGGCTGGCGGTGGCCGCGGCCGAAATGGGCTTCGCCGGCGGCTGCGGCCTCGAGCTCGACCTGAGCCAGGCCCCGCGCGAGGGCGAGCTCGGGGTGTGGGGCTGGCTGTTCGGCGAGTCGCCCACGCGCTTCCTGCTGGAGGTCGACCCCGCCCGCCTGGACGAGGTCCGCGCGGCCCTGGCCTCCGCCCCCCACGCCCCCGTCGGGACGACCGTCGCCGAGCCCCGCCTGCGCGTGCGCCACGGCGCGGACGGCTGGCTCGACGAGCCCCTGGCCGAGCTCCAGCAAGCCTGGGCGGGCGCGCTGCGCCTCGCGTTCCCTTCCGCGCAAGGCTGAGGGCCGAGCGATCCCGCGCTGAGTCAGCCAGGTCTCGGGTTGAGACCCGACGACGGGTCGGCCGTCCGCCTGGCACCACTTGGCGCGCCGCAGCAACGGCCCCGAATTTGCCAACCGTGCGGCTTCCCGCTGTCGCAGGGGCTTGCTAGATTTCCCGGCCAGCCCCGACGGCCCCCTAGGACAAAGGACTTAACTCCATGAAGTCGCTGCTCGCGCCCACCCTCCTGATCTTGGCCTTGGCTGGGACCACCTTTGCACAAGACGGCGCCCCCGAGGAGGATCTCCCGGACGTCGGCGTCGACGCCGAAGAGATCCCGCCGCCCCCCGCGGACGAGGTCGTCGGCGGACGCAGCTTCGTGCTGACGACGGGCGAGACCCTCCAGGGCGAGCTGATCCAGATCAAAGGCGGGACGGTCAAGCTCAAGAGCGACCAGCTCGGCACCCAGGAGGTCCCCCTCGACAAGATCCGCATGCTCTCCACCGACAAGGCCCACAAGGTGAAAATGCCCGGCGGAGGGATCGTCGAGGGCACCGTGCGGATCCGCAGCGGCATGGTCACCGTGACCCCGACCGACGGCAGCGCCGCGACCAGCTTCCCCGTCGGCGACCTGGGCGCGGTCAACCCCGACCCCGAGAAGACCGAGCTCGACTACTGGAGCTTCGTCGGCACGGTCGGCGGCACCGCGACCTACGGCAACACGCGCACGCGGACCTTGTTCGTGCTGCTGAACCTGGCGCGCGAGGACGAATACACCCGCAGCCGGATCGGCTTCACCAGCGTCTACGGGATCGACGCCACGCGCGGCGGCGGCGGCGAGAACGCCAAGAGCAGCCGCCTCGACTTCCAGGTCGACTACAAGATCAACGAGCGGATCTACCTGATCCCCGCGGTGGGCCACGTGCTCTACGACAAGTTCCAGAACATCGAGCGCCGGGGGAGCATTGGCTCGGGCGCCGGCTACAACATTCTGATCGAGGACGACCTCAAGTGGAGCGCGGAGGCAGGCTTCTCCTACACCGAGACGCGCCTGCGCCGCACGCCGCCCAACCGCGGACCCGCGACGAACATTCGCAACACCTCCACCGCGGCCCGCGTCGCGACCAACTTCCACTGGGCCATGAGCGATCGGGTCAGCTTCGACCTCTTCTGGGAGTCCTTCCTGGGCACCAAGCGGATCAAGGACACCTTCCACCGCTCGACCTTCAACCTGGGCTACAAGCTCTTCGGCGGCCTCGCGCTCGGCCTCGGCGGGATCTACGACCGGGTCGAGACCCCGGGGCGCTCGAACTCGGGACGTAGAGTCAAGCGGGACGACTTCAAGCTGACCGTCACCCTGACCCTCTCCTTCTAGGTCAGACCCGAACCAAGCGAAGACGCCGCCCGCACGGGCGGCGTCTGCGTTGGTTGCGGCGCGCCCGGGCTAGCGCGCGGGCTGGCTCAAGACCCCGTTGACCGCCGCGCCGAGCAGGCCCTCGCAGGCCCGGCGCAGGCGCGCGCGGAGCCGGCGCAAGAGGCCAAGGCGGGCAGGGGGCGCCGTCGGCGCCCAGCCGTCGTAGAGCGCATGCAGCGTGAGCTCGGCCTCCAGGGCCTGCAGCTCGGCGGGCGACGCGTCGTGGACCACGCGGGTCCCCTGCGCGTCGGGCGCGGCCACGGTCCGAGGGCCCGGGGCGGCCACGGCGACCGGCGCCACCGCCTCGGCCGGGGCCTGCTCGGGCCCGAGCTCCTGAGGCTCGCTCGGCTTGGGCACGGGCTGCTCGTGCGTGGCCGCGGGCTGCCTGGGCGTGGCGGCGGGCTGCTTGGGCTTAGCCGCGGGCTGCTTGGTCGCACGCTGGGTGACCTTGCGCTTGGCCGCGGTGCGCTTGGCGGTGGTGCGCTTGCCGGCCGCTTGCTTGCGGCGCTGCGGGCCGCTCTGGCTCAGCTCCGGCGGGGGAGCCGGGGCCTCCGCCGCGCGCTCCGGCGCGGCGTCCTTCTCCGGCACGAGGAAGTCGAGGTTGCGCTTGGTCTTCCCCCGGGCGAAGGCGCCCTTGAGCGCCTTCGCGTCAAGCCGCTTGGCCATGAGCCCGTCCTTCCAGCTGCGTCTGCAGCGTGCGGTGCACCTCGCAGGCGAGGGCTTCGTAGGCCAGGCTCGCGCGCGAGCGCGGCGCGTAGATCGACACCGGCAAGCCATGCACCTGAGCCTCGCGGACCCGGGTGTCGACCCCGACCGCGATCTTGCTCACGCGGGCGCCGAAGGCGTCGACCAGCTCGCTGAGCACGACCTTGCTGATCTTGTTGCGCTTGTCGAAGAGCGTGGGCACCAGCCGCACCTGGAGCGTCGGGTTGCGCCGCTCCTGCACGAGCTCGACCACCTCCATGAGCTTCGCGACCCCGCGCGCGCTGAAGAACTCGCACTGCACGGGCACGACCACGAGCTGCGACGCGCCGAGGGCGTTGATCGTCAGCGCCCCCAGGCTCGGCGGACAGTCGAGGACCACGTAGTCGTAGGCGTCGGCCACCTGGGCCAGCTTGAACTTGAGCAGCTCGTCGAAGCCGACCTGCCCGAGCAGCTCCGCCTCGGCCTGGGCCAGGCGCGGCCCCGCGGGGAGCACGCTCAAGGCGTCGATCCCGGGGAGCTCGACGGGGACGACCGCGTCGGCGAGCTTCGCCTTGCGCGCGAGGACCTCGAACAGGCTCAGGTCTCCGTCCTCGAGCTCGACGCCGAACCCCGCCGACAGGTTCTCCTGCGGGTCCATGTCGACCGCGAGCACGCGGAAGCCCTGCTGCGCGAGGCTGGTGGCCAAGGAGAGCGCGGTCGTGGTCTTGGCCACGCCTCCCTTTTGGTTGGCCACGGACAAAATCTGCATGCACTCCCTCCCCTGACGGGCTTATCGGCAGGGAGGAGCCCAAGCTGAAGTCCGCGCCTCAGGCGAAGTCGGCGACCACCGGGGCGTGATCGGAGGGCTTGTCGCCGCGCCGCTCCTCGAGGTCGATCCGCACGTCGCGCAGGCGCTCGACCAGGGGCTGGGTGGCCAGGATCAGGTCGATCCGAATCCCCTGGTTCTTCTCGACGACCTCCTCGCCGCTGCCGTCGCGGTAGTCGAACCAGGAGAACAAGCCCTCCTGCTCGGGGTGCAGCTCGCGCAAGGCGTCCTTCAGGCCCCAGCTCTGCAGGCGCTCGACGGCCGCCCGCTCGTGGGCGCTCGTGTGCAGGCGGTTGGCCCAGGCGACCGGGTCGTGCACGTCGCGGTCCGCGGGCGCGATGTTGAAGTCGCCGAGCAGGACCAGGGGCTCCGCGGGGTCGTGCTGACTGACGAGCACGCGCTGCAGGCGCCCGAGCCAGTCGAGCTTGTAGAAGAAGGCCTCGCTGCCCAGCGCCTGGCCGTTGGGGACGTAGACGTTGATCACGCGCACGCCGTCGACGGTCGCCGCGAGGTAGCGGCGCTGAGTGTCGTCGTCGCGGCCGGGGAGCGCGTAGGCCACGTCGCTCAGCGGGGCCTTGCTGAGGATCGCGACCCCGTTGAGCCCCTTCTGCCCGCTGAACTCCACCCGATACCCCAGGTCCTCGAGCTCCGCGCGGGGGAACTGCTCGTCGGGGCACTTCGTCTCCTGGAGGCACAGCACGTCGGGCTGGTGCCGCGCGAGCCAGGCCTGCACGCGCTCGAGGCGCACCCGCAGGGAGTTGACGTTCCAGGTGACGATCTGCATGCCGCAAGCCTACCGAAGACTCGGCGGAGGGGAAGCCGTTCGGGCAGGCTAGCAGCCTGCTGAAGAAGCCCTGGCAAGGCGCGAGGAGGTCCAGCAACCGTGGGGGTTGTGACCGACGAGCAACGCAGTCCAGGGCTGTTCCAACGGGCTGCTAGACCGCGGCGAGGATCTCGCGCGCCAGGGCGACGTCCTTGGCGGTGATCCCGCCGGCGTCGTGGGTCACCAGCGCGATCCGCACCGTGCCGTAGACGTTGAACCACTCCGGGTGGTGGTTCGCGCGCTCGGCGAGGAGCGCGACCCGAGTCATGAAGCCGAAGGCCTGCACGAAGTCCCTGAAGCGGTGCTCCCAATGGAGCTTGCCCTCGCGCCGGCTCCAGCCAGGGAGCTTGGCCAGGGCGGCCTCGAGGGCGGCGTCGTCGAGGGGCGCACCCACGGCTAGAGCAGGATCAGGCGCGCCAGGGCCAAGGACCCCGCGCCGAGGAGCGCGGTGAAGGGCACGGTAATGAACCAGCTGGCCACGATCCCCTTGAGCACCTGCACGTTGATCGCCCCGATCCCGCGCGCGATCCCGACCCCGATCACCGCGCCGACGAGGGTGTGGGTCGTGCTGACGGGCAGCCCGAGCTTGCTCGCGGTGACGATCGTGGTCGCCGCGGCGAACTCGGCGGTGAACCCGCGCGACGGCGTGAGCTCGGTGATCTTCTCTCCGACCGTGCCCATGACCTTGTAGCCGTAGGTTGCGAGTCCGATCACGATCCCGACCGCGCCCATGAGCAGGATCCACATGGGCATGGGGGTCTTGGCGCTGAAGCCGTCCTGGATCGCGGAGACCACGCCCGCCAGCGGCCCGACCGCGTTGGCTACGTCGTTGCTCCCGTGGGCGAAGGCCACGAAGCAGGCGGTCATGACCTGGAGCACGAGGAACACCTTCTCGGTGCGCTTGAGCCCCTCCCCCAGCGGGAGGTCCCCGACCCCCTTGGTGGTGTGGCGAAAGATCGGGATCGAGATCAGCAGCGCGCCGAGGCCCACCCCGAGCGAGATCAGCGCGCCCGACTGCAGGGAGAAGTCGAGCTTCAGCGGCTTGAGCCCCTTGAACAGCAGCGCCATGCAGAGCACGAAGAAGATCGGGGCCATGAGCATGGGGCCCCACTTCGCGATCGCGAGATGCGGCTGGTCGGCGAGCAAGACGAGCCGGCGCAGGCCGTGGAACAGGAGGTAGGCGAGCAGCGCCCCCATGATCGGCGACACGACCCACGAGCCGGCGATCTGGGCGACCTTGATCCACTTCACAGCCTCCCAGCCGCCGCAGACCACGCCGAAGCCGACCACCGAGCCCACGATCGAGTGCGTGGTCGAGACGGGCCAGCCGAAGTAGGTGGCGAGGTGCAACCACAGCGAGGCCGCGAGCAGGCAGCAGGTCATGCCGAGGGCGAACTGCATGGCGGCCGGAGAGGGGTGCCGCTTCGCCTGGGGGTCGTCCGCTGTGGCGACCGCGCCGGAGTCGCCGTCCACGGGCGGGCCGACCGGCGGCGCCGTCGCCGACTGGACCTCGGCGACCTCCTGGACGAGGCCGAGGCGCTCGGGGTCGACGATCCCCTTGCGCACGGTCTCGGTGACCGTGCCGCCGACGAGCATGGCGCCCGCGAACTCGAAGATCGCGGCCACGATGATCGCGCGCTTGAGGGTCAGCGCCCCAGAGCCCACCGAGGTCCCCATGGCGTTGGCGACGTCGTTGGCCCCGATGTTCCAGGACATGTAGAGCCCGGTCAGCACGGCCAATATGAGCAAGACGGTGGCGAGGGTCATGGGGTGCGGCTCGCAGGGGGGCGAGAGTTGAAGGCGAAGTGGCTAGCGCCTCAGCGGGCGACGATCAGGCGCACGGCGTCGCCCACGTTCTCGGCGTGGTTGGCCATGTTGCCGATCGCGAACAGGACCTTGGTCCACATGAAGATCGCGACCGGGGGCAGCTCCTGCTCGAGGGAGAACAGGGTCTTCGAGATCTGGTCCTGGACCTTGTCGGCCTCGTGCTCCTTGCGCGCGACCTCGTCGATCTGTTGGTTGATCTGGTCCACTACCTTGCCGCCGAAGCCGACCTCCATCAGCGGGTCGAGCAGATCGACGAGCTGCTTGGCCGTCTGCACGGTGTCGAGCACGCGCTCGACGTAGATCCGCAGCAGGGCCCGCATGGCCTCGGGGGTCTCCATTTTGCGCCAGGTGAGCAAGACGCCGAGGTCCTCCGCGCAGTCCGCGATCGCGTCGATCTGGCTGACCAGGCGCAGCACGTCGCGGCGATCCACGGGGAGGAAGAGCTTGGCGGGCAGCCCGCCGCGGAGGTCGTTCTTGGTCTCGTCGGCCTTGCCCTCGAGGCGGCTGATCTCCTTGGCGACGCTGACGACCCTGTCCTGGTCGCCCGCGAGCAGGTGCTCGATCAACTCCGGGACGCGGTCGGTGCACTCGACCACACGGGTCATGAGGCGCCCGGCTCGCGGGAGCGGGCTTCGTCCACCCAACAGGCGGCCCAGGGGGATACGCATGCGACCTCCAGAACCGGGTTTGTATCAGCGTTTGCGGGCGCCCACCACCCTGCGCTCAGGTAGTTCGGGGGCTGCAGGCCGCTTCAAAGGCTTTAGGGCTCGGCGTGTGAAGGGGCCTTGATTCGTTCGGGCCCTGTAAGGGCCGGCACATGCTCGGCCCAAGTCGCTCTTATACAGCCACTTAGCCTAGCGCGGCGCACCGAGCACGAGCTCGACCTCGGTCATGCGCTGGGCGTGCATGACCTTGAACGTCACCCGCTGTCCGGGGGTGCAGCGCGCGAGCAAACGCCCCAGGTGGTCGAGGGATTCGAGCCGCTGTCCGTCGAGCTCGAGGATCACGTCCCCCGCCTCGAGGCCCGCCTCGGCCGCAGGCCCGTCGGGGCTCACGCCGAGCACGGCGATCCCGTGCTTGTGGGTGGGGGGCACCTGCTCCAACGGCGCGTCGTCGGCGTTGAGCCCGAGGTAGACCGGCCCCGCGGCCGCCGGGGTGGGCTTGGCGCGCGGCGCGACCTCTTGCTCGACCGGGCCCTCGGCGGCCGGGCCCTCCTCGATCACCAGGTGCTCGCTCCAGGCCGCCAGCTGCTCCTGGATCACCTCGACCGGGAGCGCGTGCGCGCTCCCGCGGAAGGGCAGGGCCACGTTGATCCCCACCAGCTTCCCGGCGCTGTCGACCACCGGGCCGCCGAGCTCCGAGGTCTCGAGCAGGCCGTCGTGTTGGATCACGTTGTCGTAGGAGCGCGTGTGCCCCTCGTTGCCGTCCATGAACAGGCCGAGCAGCACGTTCTTCTGCATGAGCGAGCGCTGGACCCGCCGGTCCTTGGCGCTGAGCACCCCGACCGCGAGCGCCTCACCCTGGGGCCCCGGGCACACGACGTATTGCCCGATCTGGAGGGCGGCGGTGCTCCCCAGCGCGATCGCCTCGAGCCCCGCCACGGGGCTCAGCAGGGCGAGGTCCTCCTCCGCGCTGCGCGCGAGCACGCGCGCAGCCAGCTCTTGTCCGTCGTGGGTGCGCAGGGTGTAGCTCCCGCTGGCGGTCGCGACCTGCGCCGAGGTCAGAACCCCGCCGCGCACGACCACGCCATAGCCCTTGCGGGCCTTGCCCGAGAGCACCTCGACCACGTGAGGGGCGAGGCGCGCGCTGAGCGGGGCGAAGGCGCGCTTGAGGCTGGCGTTGCGCCCCTCGACCGCGGGGTCGAGGCCGTCTTGGGCGAGCCCCGCGCCGGCCAGGAGCACCACGAGCAGGCTCGCGCTCAGGGTGCGACGAATCGGTTGGACCTTCATGGTGCGCTCCTCTCGCGAGCTCAACGGGACCCCAGTTGGACGTCGACGACCACGCGGCGCTGAACCGGGACCGAGTCCTGGACCATGGCGCGGAGCACGGTCAAGGAGACGCGCTGCCCCGGCTCCATGGAGCCCAGCTCGCGGCCGAGCTCGTTCATGTCGGCGAGCTTGACGCCGTCGATCGCGGTGACCAGGTCGCCCTTGCGCAGTCCCGCGGCCGCGGCCGGACCGTCCGGGTCGAGCTCCTCGACCAGGATCCCGGGGAGGTCGCCCTGGGGCGCGGCGCGCAGGCCGAGGTAGACGCGGGGGGCCGGGGCCGCGGCCGGCGGCTCACGCTCCGGCTGGGGTTGCCCGCCGCCGAAGGGGCCCTTCTCCCCGAACATGTCCTCGAGCAGCTTGCCCATGTCCGGCGCGCCGCCCTGCCCGCCGCCGAAGGGGCCCTTCTCCCCGAACATGTCCTCGAGCAGCTTGCCCA
>JAGQRJ010000160.1 GCA_020425635.1 Planctomycetota bacterium
CGCCGCGTCCGCCGCGGTCGCCGCCGCGTCCGCCGCTGCGCTCCTCAGCCTTGCTCTCGTCCCAGTCGGGGTCGGCGCGCTTCTTGGAGAGCTTGATCCGGCCCTGGGGATCGACCTCGATCACCACGACCTCGATCTCGTCGCCCTCGTTGACCACGTCGGTGACCTTCTCGACGTAGCCGTCGGCGAGCTCGGAGACGTGGACCAGGCCCTCGAGGCCCGGGAGGACCTCGACGAAGCAGCCGAAGTCGCGCACCGAGACCACGCGGCCGGTGTAGCGGGTGCCGAGCTCGACCTCCGAGGCCAGCGCGCGGACCATGCTCTCGGCGACGTCGAGCTTGGAGCCCACGTGGGTGCCGGTGGTCGCGATCACGACGATGTTCCGCTCGTCGTCGATCTCGATCTTGGTGAGGGTCTCCTCCTGGATCTTGCGGATCGTCTTGCCGCCGGGGCCGATCAGGGCGCCGATGCGCTCGGGGTCGATCGGGACCTGGAGGATCTGCGGCGCGTAGTCCGACAGCTTGGCGCGGGGCTGCTGCAGGGCCTTGAGCATGGTCTTGAGGATGTGGATCCGGCCGTCCTTGGCCTGCTCCAGCGCCTCGGTCAGCAGCTGACGGCTCAAGCCCTCGAGCTTGATGTCCATCTGCAGCGCGGTGATCCCGGCCTGGGTCCCGGCGACCTTGAAGTCCATGTCACCGCAGTGGTCCTCGGAGCCGAGGATGTCGGTGAGCACCACGTAGCGATCGCCCTCGGACACGAGCCCCATGGCGATCCCGGCCACCGGGCGACGGATCTTGACGCCGCCGTCCATGAGGGCCAGCGTCCCGCCGCAGACCGAGGCCATCGACGAGGAGCCGTTGGACTCTGTGATGTCCGAGCGGATCCGGATCGTGTACGGGAAGCTCTCGTAGTCGGGGACGACCGCGGCGAGCGCGCGCTCGGCCAGGGCGCCGTGGCCGATCTCGCGGCGCTTGGGTCCGCGGTTCGGCCAGGCCTCACCCACGCAGTAGCTGGGGAAGTTGTAGTGCAGCATGAACTTCTGGCGGTAGGACTCGATCAGGCCCTCGATCCGCTGGTCGTCCATGACCGTGCCCAGGGTCATGCTGACCAGGGCCTGGGTCTCGCCGCGGGTGAAGAGCACCGAGCCGTGGGTCCGCGGGAGCACGCCGACCTCGATCTCGATCGGGCGCACCGTGAGGGGGTCGCGGCCGTCGGTGCGGGTCTTGGTGTCGAGGATCTGGCGGCGAATGACCTCCTTGGTCAGCTTCTCCCAGTAGGTCTTGATCCCCTTGGTGAGCTCGCCGACCTGGTCCTCGGCGACGCCGGCGGTCAGCGCGGCGATGCACTCGTCGCGGACGTCACGGATCGCGGCGGTGCGCGCGTGCTTGCCGGGGGTCATGTTGACGGCGTTGACCTTGTCGAACCAGGCGAAGACCTTCTCCTTGAGCTCGACGTCCTCGGCCGGGGCCTCGAACACCTGCTTGGTGACCTTGCACTTGGTGGCGAGCTCCTCGATCAGCTTCGCGATCTGGCGGCAGGCCTCGTCGCCCGCGAACAGCGCGTCGAGCATGTCGCTCTCGTTGATCTCGCTCGCGCCGGCCTCGACCATGGTGATCGCGGTGGTCGTCGCGGCCATGACCAGGTCGAGGTCGCTGGCCTTGCGCTCCTCGTAGGTCGGGAGCAGCACGAGCTCACCGTCGAGCCGGCCCACGCGCATGGAGCCGAAGGGGCCGTTCCAGGGCAGCCCGCTGATCGCGAGCGCGGCCGAGGAGCCGATCATCGCGACGATGTCGGGGTCGTTGTCCATGTCGGCGCTGAGCACGAGGTTCGTGATCGAGACCTCGTCCTTGTAGCCCTTGGCGAACAGCGGCCGGCAGGGGCGGTCGATGCAGCGGCAGGTGAGGATCTCCTTCTGGGTCGGGCGCCCTTCGCGCTTGAAGAACCCGCCGGGGAAGCGGCCCGCGGCGCTGGTGCTCTCGCGGTAGTCCACGGTGAGCGGGAAGAAGTCGATGCCCGGGCGGGCCGTGCCGGAGGTCACGGTGCTGAGCACGACAGTCTCGCCGAGGCGCACGGTGACGGCGCCGGCGGCTTGCCGGGCGATCCGCCCGGTCTCGAGGGTGATGGTCTTGCCGCCGATTTCGGCGGACACGGCCAGGGGGCTTTGTACGGGATTTACCACGGTCTCGTTCCTTTGTGCGCCGCGTCGCGCGGCGCGTTCGTTCAATTCACTTGTGTCGTTGTTGGTCTGGATCGCCTGCGCGGGGCCCGTACACGCGACGAGCGCCACCGCGGGTGCGGGGCGCTCAGAGTGCGGCTGGAGGCGGGGGTGCCTCGAGTCCGCGCACGCCCGCTTGCTTGGTGCGAGGAGCGATTACTTGCGCAGACCGAGGGACTTGATCAGGGCCTTGTAGCCCTCGTGGTCCTTGCGGCTGATGTACTTCAGCAGGCGGTTGCGCTGGCCGACCATCGCGAGCAGACCTCGCTGGGTGTGGTGGTCCTTGCGGTTCTGCTTGAGGTGCTCGTTCAGGTAGTTGATGCGGTGCGTCAGCAGAGCGATCTGCACTTGGGGGGACCCGCTGTCGGTCGGGTGCACGCGGTAGGTGCTGATGATCTCTTGGCGCTGTTCGGCGGTAAGCACGGTAGCTGTCCTCTTATACGTCTTGATCGGCGCCGCGGCCTCTGGGGCTCGCGGGCGAAGGGCGTAAGTTACCAGCGGACCTGGGGATTGCAAGCGCGAACCATAGCCAGAGCGTCGGGGGCGCGAGGACCGAGCGTCGGCGCAAGCCACTGCCCGGTAGCGGCTTAGCTAGGTGTAGGCCTGGAGCGCTGCCTGCTGCTCCAACTGCTTGACCAGGGCCTTGACCTCTTCGGCACGATCCCGGCTGCACACCAGGGTCGCGTCGCGGGTCTCGACCACGATCAGGTCTTCGACCCCCAGCAAGGCCACCAGCCTGCCCGGCGGTCCGTGCACGATGCAGTTGCGCGCGTCGAGGGTCTCGAGGGTGGCGTCGTGCACGGTGTTACCGTGCTCGTCTTGCCCGTAGACCTCTGCCAGCGCCGACCAGGCGCCGACGTCGCTCCACTCGAAGTCGGCCTCGAGCACCACGATCCGCTCGGCCTTCTCGAGCAGCGCGTAGTCGATGGAGATCCGCTCGAGCTGCTCGTATTCGGCGCGCAAGACCGCGTCGCGCTGGGGTGTGCCCCAGGCCTCGGCGATTCGCTGGAGGGCGGCGTGGGTGGCCGGGAGGTGCTTGGCCAGGCCCTCGAGCACGGTGCGCGCGCTCCACACGAAGATCCCGCTGTTCCAATAATGCGCGCCACCTTGCACGTAGCCCTGCGCAGTCTCGAGGTCGGGCTTCTCCTCGAAGGCCTCGGCCTTGTAGCTCCCCAGGCGGCCTTTGCTGGTCAGCGCCTCGCCGCGACGAATGTAGCCGTAGCCGGTCTTGGGGCTGCGGGCGGGGATCCCGAAGGTCACGATCGTGCCCGGGGTCTGGGCCCACTGCGCCGCCTCGCGCAGCCCGTCACGGAAGCGCGCCGCGGGCCGGATCAGGTGATCCGAGGGGGTCACCGCGAGCACCGCCTCGGGGTCGCGCTGCTGCAGGAGCACGGCCGCGAGGCCGATCGCGACCGCGGTGTCCTTGAGCATGGGCTCGACGACCACGGCCTCGTGGGGCAGCTCGGGGAGCTGATCGCGGATCCCGGCCGCGAGGGTGTCGTTGGTGACGACGAGCAGGCTGCCCTCGTCGCTCGTGCCCACGAGGCGGTCGTGGCTCTGCTGGAGCAGGGTCCGCGAGCCCGCGAGCTTGAGCAGCTGCTTGGGGCGGTCGCTGCGGCTGAGCGGCCAGAAGCGGGTCCCCGATCCCCCCGCCAGGATGACTCCATGCAACACCGAGCTCGCCTCCTCCGCGCAGGCGCCTCGCCCCTCGCGGTCCGAATGTTACCCGAGGGCCCACGCGCTCGCTTTACTTCGGCCTCGCGGCGGTTTAGAACCATCCCATGTCCCTCAGCAGCATGCCCCTGGGCGAGATCGCGGAGCTCCTGAGCGCCGAGCTCCGCGGAGACCCAGAGACCGAGATCCGCAGCCTGTCTACGATCCACGAGGCCGGTCCTGGGGCGATCGCGTTCATCTCGAACCGCAAGTACATCCCGGCCCTCGGCACGACCCGTGCCTCGGCGGTCCTCGTCTCCCCCGCGGTCGCCGCCGCGCACACGGGCGAGGGTCCGGCGCTCGTCGTCCTCGACGACCCCTACATGGGCTTCGCGCTGCTGCTCACCCACTGGAGCTATGAGCCGCGCGAGGTGCGCGGGGTCGACCCTCGCGCGATCGTCGAAGAGGGCGCCCGGCTGGGGGCCGCGGTCAACGTCGGCGCGGGAGCCTTCGTCGGGGCGGGGGCCGTGCTCGGCGACCGGGTCGACCTCTACCCGGGGGCCTACGTGGGCGCCGGCGCGAAGATCGGCGACGACACCGTGCTCGGGCCGAACTGCGTGGTCCATCACGGCTGCGAGGTCGGCGCGCGCTGCGCGATCTACGCCGGCGCGGTGGTCGGCTCGGATGGCTTCGGCTTCGCGCCGAACCTGCGCACGGGCTTGCACCAGAAGATCCCCCAGATCGGGAACGTGGTGATCGAGGACGACGTGGAGGTCGGCGCCAACTGCACCATCGACCGCGCGGTCCTCGGCGAGACCCGGATCGGGCAGGGCACGAAGCTCGACAACCAGGTTCAGGTGGGCCACAACGCCCAGCTCGGCCGCGGCTGCTTCATCGTGGCCCAGGTGGGGATCAGCGGGACGACCGTGATCGGCGACGGCGTGACCATCGCCGGTCAGTCGGGGGTCGCGGGGCACATCAAGGTCGGCGACGGCGCCGTGATCGGGGCCCAGGCCGGGGTCCACAACGACATCCCCTCGGGCGCGCGAGTGATCGGCTCCCCCGCGATCGACGGGGGGCTGGCGAAGCGCGCGATGGCCGTGTTCCCCAAGCTGCCTCAGCTCAAGCGCCGGGTGCGCGAGCTCGAGCGGCGCCTGGACCGCCTCGAGCCCCAGGGCGACTGAGGCCTCAGCGGCCGGCGGCCGGCGTGGCCGGATCGACGTCGCCCCGCAGCGCCTCCCAGTCGACCTCGGCGCGCTTCTCGAGGTAGTCGGCGACCTCCCCCGGGATCCCCTGCTGAGCGAACCATCCCTGCCGCTCCTGGGTCAGCTCGAAGGCGAAGGGGTAGCGGTCGAGCTCGCGGACCGCGGCCCCGGGGTCTTCGGCCGCGCGCGCGATCGCGAGCACGTCCTCGGGGCTCAGGCGGCGACGCGCCGCCGGAGGCGGCTCCAAGGCCGGGGCCCGCGCCGGCTCGGGGTCCGCGTCGGGGTGGTCGTGCGCCGGGTCGCCGGTGGCGCAGCCGAGGAGCAGGACGATCAGGATGGCCAAGACGGGTTTGAAAGCGGCGGGCATAACAGGCATTCTTACTGGGGAGAGTTGGAGGAGGCACGATGGCGAACGACGCGAAGTTCTGCATGCTCGTCCGGGTACCCGGGGAGAAGCCCAAGCGACTCTACCCCGGCGAGAGGCTCACCGTGGGGCGCGAGTCGGGCAACGACATCGTGCTCCGCAACGGCTCGGTCTCGCGTCAGCACGCGGTGATCGTGTGGGACGTCGACGAGGACCGCCCCTACATCAAGGACCTCCAGAGCGCCAACGGCGTCGAGGTCGACGGCGAGTTCATCGAGCCCCAGGCTTACCTCAACGGCGGCAACTCGGTGCTCGTCGGCGACTTCACCCTCGCCTTCGAGCTGCGCAGCGTGGGCAGCGGACGCTTCCTCAACGAGAAGGAAGACGAGGCCGTGACCCTCTTCGCCGACAAGGGCAAGCAGCTCAAGGGCGAGGTCGAGGACCTCGAGGGCGTGCGTCGGCTGCTGCTCGAGCTCGAGACCGAAAAGCGCACCGGGACCTTGACCCTCACCCACGGGCGGATCACCTGCGAGGCCATGTTCAGCATGGGCAAGGTGGTCTACGCCCAACACGGCGAGAAGCACGGCCTGCAGGCGCTGCTCGAGATCTTCGAGCTCCCCGGCTGCTCCTACCACTTCGGCAAGCAGGTCCGCCCCGTCGAGAGCACGGAGATCCTCTCGGTGGGTGAGGTCCTGGAGAAGGAGCTCGACGTCGACACCAAGCACCTGGTCAAGCCCAAGAAGGCCTGATCGCGAGCGCCCGCGGCCCGTCGGGGGCTGAAAATCAGACCTCGAGCAGCTCCTTGGTCTTGGAGTCGAGCAGGCCGTCGATCTTGCCGGTGAACTTCTTGGTCAGCTCGTCGACCTCGCCCTTCAGGCGCTCGCAGTCGTCCTCGGGGAGCTCCTTGTTGGTCTTGAGCCCGTCGGCCGTCTTGTTGGCGTCGCGGCGCACGTTGCGGATCGCGACGCGCTGGGCCTCGGCCTTGTCCTTGGCGAGCTTGACGTACTTCTTGCGCTGCTCCTCGGAGAGCGAGGGCACGGGGAGCCGGATCACCTTGCCGTCGACCTGGGGCGTGATCCCGATGTCCGACTTGAGGATCGCCTTCTCCACGTCGCCGAGCACGCTCGGGTCGAAGGGCTTGATCACCAGCAGCGCCGGCTCGGGGGCCCCGATGTTCGCCAGCTGCTTGAGCGGCGTCGGCGAGCCGTAGTAGTCGACCCGGATCCCCTCGACCAGGCCGGGGGTGGCGCGCCCGCTCTTGATCCCGCGGTAGTCGCCCATCAGGTGCTCGACGCACTTCTCCATGCGCTCCTCGGCGTCGAGGAGGATTTCGTCACTGTCCACGTTACTCTCCTGGGCGCTGGGCGCCGTGGCTACGCTCCGGGTGCGGAGCTGATCACCGTGCCAACCTCTTCGCCGTTGACAGCGCGGGCGAAGTTGCCCTCGCGCTTGAAGTCGAACACGAGGATTGGCAGCTCGTGCTCCATGGCCATGGTGATCGCGGTCGCGTCCATGACCTCGAGCCCGCGGTTGAGCACCTCCTTGTAGGTGAGGTGCTCGAAGCGCTTGGCGTCGGGGTCCTTGGTCGGGTCGGCGGAGTAGACGCCGTCGACCTTGGTCGCCTTGAGCATGATGTGCGCGCCGAGCTCCTGGGCGCGGAGCGCCGCGCAGGTGTCGGTCGTGAAGTAGGGGTTGCCCGTGCCGCCTGCCAGGATCACGATCCGGCCCTTCTCGAGGTGGCGGATCGCGCGTCGGCGAATGTAGGGCTCGGCGCACTGGTGGGTCGAGACCGCAGACAGCACGCGCGTCGGGACGTGCAGGCTCTCGAGGGCGTCCTGCAAGGCGAGGGCGTTGATCAGGGTCGCGAGCATGCCCATGTAGTCGGCGGTGGCGCGCCCCATGCCGTGCTTCGCCAGGCTGGCCCCGCGCACGAGGTTCCCGCCGCCGACGACCACGGCGAGCTGCTTGCCGAGCTTGTGGATCGACTTGCAGGAGACCGCGATCTTGCGGATCTCCCCCATGTCGACGCCGACCCCGCCCGGCACGCCCAGGCTCTCGCCTGAGAGCTTGAGCAGGATCCGGTCTTGGGGACCTTCCTTGAGCTGGATCCGCATGCTGGAGCTGGAGGAGGAGGTGGGGGAGCTCATGGCGTCCTCCGCTGGACGAGGGTTGTGCTCCGAGAGCCTAAGAGCAGGGCCCCCGAGTCACAACCCCCAGAGCGCGAGGAGCCGCGTCGGGTCGGGCGCTAGCCCCCGACCGCGCGGCGGACGAACCAGGCGACCTTGATCTCGCCGCCGAGGGCCTTGCCCTGGGCCTCGAGCAGCTGCTTGATGCTCTGCTCGGGGTTCTTGACGAACTTTTGCTCGAGCAGGGCGCGGTCGGAGTAGAACTTGCGCAGCCGGCCTTCGACCATCTTCTCTTTGATGTTCTCGGGCTTGCCGCGGTCCTTCTCGTCTTCCTCGATCTGCTGCAGGTAGACGGCCTTCTCGCGCGCGACCAGGTCGGCGGGGATCCCGTCGCGGTCGACCGCGACCGGCGAGGGGTCGTGGGCGGTGATGTGCATCGCCAGGTCGCGCAGCAGGCCCTGCAGCTCGGGGGAGCCGGTGCCGGCCTTGGCGTTGACGGCCACCGCCACGCCCACGCTGCCGTTGTGGTGGACGTAGGTGCCGATCTCGCCTTCGCCCTCGAGCTTGCGGCACTCCGCGTGCCCGAGCTTGATCGCCTCGTGGATCGTCATCGAGGAGGCCTCGTTGATCCCCTGGGCGATCGCCTCGACCTTGAGCGCGGCGTCGGTGTCTTCGATTCCCTGCTCGAGCACGGTCTTGGTGATCAGGCCCAGCAGGTTCTGGAAGTTCTCGTTGCGCGCGGCGAAGTCGGTCTCGCAGCAGAGCTCGACGATCGCGACGGAGCGCTTGTCGTCGCTGAGGTCGAAGCGCACGGCGCCCTCCGCGGTGGAGCGGTCGCCGCCGTCGCTGACCTTGGTCTTGGCGCGCAGCAGGTCTACGGCCTTGTCCAGGTCGCCGTCGGTCTCGACCAGGGCGTCTTTGCAGTCGCCCATGGGGGCTTGGGTGCGGTCGCGGAGCTGCTTGACCAAGGTGGCGCTGATCTTGCCCATGGCTGGGGAGTCCTTTCTCTCAGTCGAGAGCACGGGGAGTGCGGGCGAAGCCCCGCCCGCGGCGCGGAGCCGCCGGCGCGAGGCATGACCCTGTCGCTGTAGGGAGGGGGTGTTACGGAGTGGCGGTCTCGGCCTCACCCGCGGTGGCCGAGGCCGGCTCCGGGGCGGGGGGCGGCGTGCTCGACTTGGGGCTGCCACCCTTCTTGGCGACGCCGCTCGCGACGTTCAGCTTTTGGCGTCCGCGACGAATGCCGTCGACGAGCCGCGAGAGGATCACCTGCACCGAGCGGTAGGCGTCGTCGTTGGCCGGGATCGCGATGTCGACCTTGCCGGGGTCCGAGTCGGTGTCGATCACGCACACCGTGGGGATCCCCATCTTGCTCGCCTCTTGCAGCGCGCTCTCTTCGCGCCGCGGGTCGATGATGATCAGCGCCTGGGGCAGCTTGTTCATCCGCCGGATCCCGTCGAGGTTGCGCAGGAGCTTCTTCTTCTCGCGCGACATCTGGGCCCAGGTCTTCTTGGTGAAGCGGTCGGTGCCGCCCGAGCGCTCGATCTCCTCGAGCTCGTGCAGGCGGTCGAGCCGGCTGCGGATCGTCATGTGGTTGGTCAGCGTGCCGCCGAGCCAGCGCTCGCTGACGTAGTGCATGCCGCAGCGCTCGGCCTCGGCCTTCACCAGGGTCCGGACCTGGGGCTTCGTGCCGACCAGGAGCACCTCGCCGCCGCTCTGCACGAGGCGCTCGAGGAAGTGGCTCCCCCGAATCAGACCGCGCACGGTGTGGCGCAGGTCGATGATGTGGATCTGGTTCCGCTTCCCGTAGATGTATTTGCTCATCTTGGGGTTCCAGCGGCTGCAGCGATGGCCGAAGTGAACTCCGGCTTGAATGAGCTCTTCGAGCGTGACGAGCGAAGCCACGTGGCTCTCCTCTGTCTGCTGTCGGGCGAACCCTCCAGCGGTGGTGTTGCGATCACGATGCGCCACGCCGCCGGCAGAGAGTGCCGCGCGGGGCGAAGCGGCGAATGATACTCCAGCGGAGGGCCGCCTTCAAACCATAAGCTCAAGTTGGTGCAGAGTCTAAGCCCCGAGCTCGCGGTGGGCGGCGCCGCTGGGGGCCCAGAGGGGGGCAGGGCGGGTCGGGGCGCGGGCTCAAGTGGCTTCGGAACAACTACTTAGGGAGCTGAATCCCCGCGCGGGCGGCTTCCTGGGCGAGGTACTCCTGGACCGCGATCTGGATCTGGTCGGCCAGGCGCACCGCCCGCAGCCCGTCCTCGCCGGTGACCTCCGGCGGGTGCAGGCCCCGGCAGGCGTCGAGGAAGCTGCGCAGCTCCGCCCGCAGGGCGTCCTTGCTCTCCATGGAGTATTCCTCCACGTCGAGCATCTCGCCGAACACGAAGCCGAAGGGGTCCTCGAGCTGGCTGGGGTCGACGGTCAGCGGGTCGAGCTCTCCCGAGCGCACCTTGTCGCTCATGCGGAAGGTCGAGATGCTCCGCTGGCCGTAGTCGATGGACACGTAGCCGTCGCTCTGGAACAGGCGGAACTTACGCATGCGCTTCATCGACACGCGGCTCGCCCGCACGTCGGCGATGGCGCCGCCCTTGAAGCGCAGGCGCACGTCGCACATGTCCTCCGAGGGGGAGAGCACGGGGATCCCCAGGGCCTCGAAGCTCGCGACCTCGTCGTCGAGGAACTCGAAGATGATGTCCAGGTCGTGGATCATCATGTCGAACACCACGCCTATGTCCCGCGAGCGGAAGCTGTAGGGCGAGAGCCGGTCCGCGATCACGTAGCGGGGGTCGTTGACGACCTCCTTGGCCGCGCTGAAGGCGGGGTTGAAGCGCTCGATGTGCCCGACCTGGAGCGTGACCCCCTTGGCCGCCGCGGCGTCGACGATCTGGCGCGCGAGGGCTTCGCTCTGGGCCAGCGGCTTCTCGACCAGCACGTGGATCCCGGCCTCGATGCACTTCAGGGCGACCTCGGTGTGCGTGATCGTGGGGCTCGCGATCGAGACCGCGTCGACCCGGTCGAGGATCTCCTCCACCGAGGCGAAGGCCTGGGCGCCGCTCAGCGTCGCGGCCTCGGCGCGGCGCGCCGGGTCGCGATCGACGACCGCGACGAGGTCGCAGTCTTCGAGGGCGCGGTAGTGACGCACGTGGCCCATGCCCATGGGCCCGACCCCGATGACCCCTACCCGCAGCTTCACGCGCTCAGCTTCCTTCCCCGGGGGCGGCGGGCTCGATGAGCATGAACTTGAGCATGCCCTGGCACACCACGTGGTTGTCGACGGTGGCCTTGACCCGGGCCTGGCCGGTGCGCTCCTTGACCCGCAGGGCCTCGGTCTCGATCACGACCTGGTCGCCGGGGACGACCGTCTTGCGGAACTTGAAGCCGTCGACGCCCAGCAGGTAGGCGAGCTTGCCCGAGTGCTGGCGGTTGCCGAGGAGCATCGCGCCCGTGACCTGGGCCGCGGCCTCGATCAGGAGCACCCCGGGCATGACGGGTTGGCCGGGGAAGTGCCCCTGAAAGAACGGCTCGTTGATCGTGACGTTCTTCACGCCGACCGCCCGGGTCTCCGTCAGCTCGACCACGCGATCGACCAGGAGGAACGGGTAGCGGTGCGGGAGGATCCGCGTCAGGTCGCGGATGTCCAGCGCGGCGAGGAGCGGCGCCGACTGGGCTGGGTTGTTGAGCTCGTTCTCGCGATCGAGGATCTTGCTCACCAACCCGCCGTTGAGCGCGTGGCCGCTCTTGACCGCGATCAGGTGCGCCTTGATCGGGCGCCCGGCGAGGGCCAGGTCTCCGAGGATGTCGAGGATCTTGTGGCGCACCGGCTCGTCGGCGAAGCGCAGGTCGCCCTCGGGACCGTGCTCCCCGATCACCACCGTGTTCTCGAGGGACGCGCCTTTGCCGAAGCCCGCCGCGAGCAGCGCCTCCGCCTCGCGCTTGAGCACGAAGGTCCGCGCGGGCGCGATGTCCTTGGCGTAGCGCTCCTCGGTGACCTCGCAGGAGTAGTGCATGCTGGGCACGGTCGGGTCGGGGTAGTCGAGGGTGTAGGTGATCCGCAGCCCGTCGTAGGGCAGCGCCACGAGGCTCGCGCCGTCGTGGCTGATGTGGATCGGCTCGCGCACGACGATCTCGCGCGCGGGCTCGTCTTGCTCGTGGACCCCAGCCTCGCGCAGGAGCTGCACGAAGGCCTGGGCGCTGCCGTCCATGCCCGGGAGCTCGATCCCGTCGACCTCGACCTCGAGGTTGTCGTAGCCCATGCCGACGACCGCCGAGAGCAGGTGCTCGATGGTGTGCACCTGCTGGCCCTCGTTGGCGAGGGCGGTGCGCAGGGGGACCTCGGTGCGCTTCGAGATCAGCGCCGGGATCCGCGCGTAGCCCGGGACGTCGGTGCGCACGAAGACCACGCCGGTGTCGGGCGGCGCCGGCTTGACCCGGACCGTGGTGGTCTGCCCCGAGTGCAGGCCGACCCCCTGGACCTCGGCCGGACGGGCGATGGTGCGCTGCGGCCGAACGTCCTCGGAGTCGCTCACTTGCCTTGCTCCTGGGACTCCTGCTCGAGGCGGCGGAGGTTCGCTTCGCTGTTGAGCAGCTCCTTGACGGGCTTGGTCAGGTCCACCGACTCGTGGAAATACAGCACGTCGGAGATCTGGGCGCGGAAGATCTGCTCCTGGAACTTCTTGTCGAGCTCGCCGCTCGTGGTCTCGGGGGCGCTCTTGTCGACCTTGAGCACGAGGGCGAAGTTGCGCTTGTCCGCATACTCCCGGATCGTGCTCTCGAGCTCCTGGAGGATCTGCAGCGTGTTCTCCTCGACGCGCTTCTGCAGCGCCTGCTGCAGGCGCTTCTGCTTAAGCTCGAGACGGAACTGCTCCTCGCGGAGGAGGTCGGCTTGCTGTTGCCAGGGGGGGCTGCCCTTGCGCAGGGGGCCGTTCTCGAGGGCCTTGGCCTTCTCGGCGAGGTGCTTCTCGTCGTTCTCGACCTCGGACTTCATGTCCTCGCGCTCTTGGTTGATCTTGGCTTCGAGGTCGTCCTTGCGCTTGTAGTCCTTGAACAAGACGCCGATGTCGACCACCCCGATTCGGCTCGGTCGGCGCGCGGGGGTCTGGGCGTACACCGTGGCTCCGAAGCCGATTCCCAAGCCCAGGAGGGCCAGGCCGATCCCGTGAACGTTGCGCTTCATGTCTACCTCGCTCGACCCGTGGCCGCGAGCCAGGGTCCCAAGCTGCCAGGGGTTATACCAGGAGTCAGAGGCACTCCTGAGCCCCGAAATTCACCGACGGCCGGCGGCGACCTAAGCGGAGCGCTCCCACAGGCCCTCGCCCTCGCCCCGGCGCATGCCGCAGGCCTGCATGGCCTCGAGCATCGGCACCTTGGGGGGGAGGTGGATGTCCCAAGCCTGCTCCTTCTTCTTGAACAGGTAGGCCTTCTCGCGCTTGAAGGGGGTGCACTCGAGGATCCGGCCCTGCGGGGCGAGCGCCGCCGCCAGCTTGGCGAGCACGAGGTGGTAGTCGTGGACGTGCTCGAGCACGTTGTCGCACACGATCAGGTCGAAGCCGCCCTCGAGCTTGGCCGCCTCGGCCGTGTCGAGCACCCAGCGGCCGTCGATCTGGACCAGGGGGTCGAGGACCTGCAGCTCGAGGTTCTGCCTGCGCGCGCGGAACTTGGTGAAGGCGCTGTTGATCAGGCCGATGTCCACGTAGTAGACCTTGGCGCCCTTGGCGGCCATGGCCAGGGCGTTGCGCCCGCCGCCTCCGCCGAAGTCGAGGCACTTCATGCCCGGCTCGGTGAGCTCCACGGCCCGGTCCCAAGCCTCGTCTGCGGCGAAGAGGTAGGTGCGGCTCCCGCGGTAGAACCACAGGTATTCCGGGGCGTTCTTGGGGTTGAGCCAGTCGAACTCGTTCGAGATCCGCCGGCCCTTCTTGCGGCTGAGGTACTCCTTCACCGCCTCCGGCTCGAGGCCGGTGAACTCGCACAGCTCCTGGAGCTCCTCCGGGGCGAACTCGCGCGCCTTCTTCGTGCGCAGCATCGGCGGGATCACGTGCTTGAGGTTCTTCCTCAGCCGCTGCAGGAGGGTGCGCTTCGCTTGTCGACTCATGCTGACTCCAGGCGCCGTAGCGCGGTGGGCGCAGAGTTTACACCACAGGGGGGACGCGAGCCGAACCAGAAGCCCAGGCGAAGCCTCAGCGCCCGACTGCCCGAAGCCGAAGCGCTCGCCTGCGGCTCCCTTGGGGTGAGCCTGACAGAGCCTAGAAGCTCACGCCGACCGAGAACGCGATCAGCTCGGTGTCGTCGTCGTCGAGCTTGCGCAGGGGGAAGCCGAAGTCGAGGGCGACGGGGGCCGGGAACACGCCGGGCACGCTGAGGCGCAGCCCGGCGCCGGCGCTCAGCCGCAGGGCGTCGACGTCGAGGTCGCGCAGGTCCGAGGTGACCGCGCCGGCGTCCAGGAACACCACCCCGCGCAGGTAGTCGAGGAGCAGCGGGAAGCTGAACTCCGCCCCCAGCAGCGCGCGCGCGTTGCCGCCGCGCGGCTTGTTGCGCAGCTGCGGGCTGACCGTGCGGAACTTGAACCCGCGCAGCGAGCCGGGGCCGCCGGCGAAGAAGCGCTCGAAGATCGGGACGTCCTTGCTGTCGAGGCTGCGCTGCCAGTCGAACTGCCCGAACAAGCTCAAGACCCAAGGCTTGCCCTCGGGCCAGCGAAACAGGCTCAGGTTCCCGCGGAGCACGCCTCCGGCGCGGTGGAAGCGGAAGTCGCCGCCGAAGCGGTCGGCCACCTCGTAGTAAGCCTGGGCGAGGCCGCCGCCGACCGGGGTGAACGAACGGTCGAAGCGCACGCCGTCGTACTCCAGGGAGAGGCGGGTCGAGCTCACGTAGTTCGTCCGGGCCACCGCGACCACCTCGGGGAGCGCGGCGGCGTCGATGTTTCCCACGTGGACCCGCTCGAAGCGCCGCGCCACGCCCACGCTGAACTGCTGGCTCAGGCGGTAGCGCAGCGAGATCGCCCCGGTCCGGCGCCCCTCGATCCAGTCTTCGCGCGCCCGGTCGCGGATGCTGCCCTGGAGCCCGAGGGCGAGGGAGGTGTCGAACAGCCAGGGCTCGACGAACTCGACGCTGTAGGCCGAGCGCTCGCGCCCCGGCTGGAGCTGGATCGAGAGGGTCTGCCCGGCGCCGTTGAACGCGTCGCCCTCGAGGACGTCGCCCATGGACTTGGGGAGCTTGAACAGGTCGAAGTTGCGCCACTGCATGGTGATGCTGCCGAAGGCGCCGGTGTTGGTCGAGAAGCCCCCGCCCAGCAGGATCGCGCCCGTCCGCGACTCGTCGACCCGGAGCACGAGCCGCTCCTTGCCGGGGGCGCTCCCCGGGCGGAGGTCGATCCGCACGTCGCGGAAGTAGCGCAGGCGGAAGAGGCGCGCCAGGCTCGCCTCGAGCTCGTCCGCGTCGAAGTATTGCCCTGGCATGAGGCTCAGCTCGCGCCGGATCACCCGGTCTTGGGTGCGCGCGTTGCCCTCGATGTCGATCGCCTCCAGCTGCACCTGGGCGCCCTCCTCGACCCGAAAGGTCAGGTGCATGAGGTGCGCCTGGGTGTCGTAGTCGAGGAGCGGCTCGACGACCGCGTGCACGTAGGCCTGCTGCCCGTAGGTGTGCCGGAGCAGGCGCACCGTCTGCTGGAGCGCCTCGCCGTCGAAGGGCTCGCCGGGGCGCAGGCTCACCCGCCGGCGCAGGGTGTCGAGGGGAAAGGCCTGGACCCCCTCGAAGCTGATCTCGCCCACGGCGTAGCGCGGGCCCTCCTCGACGCGGACCTCGAGTTGCAGCGCGTCGCCTGCGAGCGAGAAGCTGCGGGGGCCCTCGTAGACGCTGACGTCGAGGAACCCGTGCGAGCGGTAGAAGCGGCGGATCCGATCGAGGTCGCGGGCGAAGGCCGCCGGGCTGAACACGCCGTCCTCGAGGAGGCCGAGCGCGACGCGCTCGCGGGTCTCGAGTCCGTCGGGCGGCGGGGCGCCGAGGAGCTCGGTGAGGTCGAGGCTCTCGGCCCCCGAGAACGCGATCGACGCCACGTAGACCCGCGGGCCGGGGAGCACGAGCACCTCGAGGGCCACGCCCCCGAGCATGGGCTCGGCGCGGTGGTCCACGGTGGCGAACAGGTAGCCCTTGCCCAGCAGGGCCGCGCGCAGGGCGCGCACGTCGCGCTCGACCCCTGCCGGATCGTAGTAGGAGCCCGCCCGGGTCTGCACGAGGCGGTCGAGCTCCTCTTCGCTGAGGATCTCGCGCACCCCCTGGGGGAGCACGATCAAGCGGATCTGGGGGCGCTCTCCGCTGATCCTGAAGGTGACCTTGACCCCCGTGCCCGACTCGCTGACCTCCACGGTCACCGGCGGCCCGGCCTGGGGTCTCTGGGCCCCGAAGCGCCCGGAGCGGTAGAGCCGCGCGAGGTCGAGGGCCAGGGTGCGGCCGTCGAAGGCCTGCCCGACCCGCGTCGAGATCAGGCTCTCGGCCTGGGAGGGCAAGATCTCGCCCAGCCCCACCCACTCGACCTCGAGGATCGTGCGCCCCTCGGCCCAGTCCCAGTCCTGGGCGACGGCGGGTGACGCGCACAGCGCGAGCAGCAGCAGCGCCGCCCGCAGGCAGGCGGTCAGGGCCCTCGGCGCGTGCGCTACGCTCCCGACGAGGGCTCGGGCGCCCTGGCCCTGGCCGCGGAGCGGTCGCCGCGCGCGCTGCAGGGCCCGTGCGGCCACCGGATCAAGCGTCCGCGCAGGGGTCGATCTGCTGCGCGCCCACGCGGACGCCGAACTTGCTCCAGTAGCTCAGCTCGATGTCGCGGTAGATCCCCTTGTCGGGGCAGTAGACCTCGCACGTGCTGAACGGGTTCGAGTAGATGTGCACGCTGACGGCGGGGCCGCCGAACTCGCGCAGGTTGCGCACCTGGTGCACCGGCTCCTCGGGGTCGACGGCCATCGGGTTCTCGGGGGTGATCAGCAGGCTCGAGGTCTCCTCGAGTCGGCAGGTGCCCCGCGCTTCGTCGCGGTCGTGGACGAGGTAGTTCTGGTTCTCGAGCTTGCCCTCGGCCACGAGCATCCAGCACTGCTGGTCGCGGTGGTTGTGGATCGAGCTCACGTTGCCCGGTTGCCAGCACAGCGCCAGGACCTCCACCCGCTCGTCCTTGTGGATCAGGTTGCGGGTGTAGCCGTTGTCGAGGAAGTGGCAATAGGGGTCGAGGGACTCGCGGTCGATCTCGTGGCCCTTCACCAGCTTCGTGACGTCGTCGGCGAAGGTCTCCGAGCTGAAGGACTTCAGCTCGGCGATCAGGTCTTGGATCGGGATAGTGGTCAGCGGCATCTCCACGCGCTTCCTTCTCTCTGCGCTCTCGCCGCGAACTCTACCATCTGGCCCCCGACGGGCCACGCTCCTTCAGGCTTCGTCGATCCGCTCGGAGACGTAGAACAAGCAGTCCAGCTTGGCCGCGTCGGGGCGGGTGGTCAGCATGACCGGCACCAGCGGGACCCGGGTGCGGACCTCGCCGTCGCGCTGGTCGAGGACCGCGTCGACCTCGAGCTCGCCGCCCTCGAGCAGCAGCGGCGGCGCCCCGTCGAAGCGGCCGAGGAGGGTCCCCGCGGGCAGCTCGACGAAGTTCCAGCGCTCGATCCCCGGGTCCACGCGGAGCTCGGCCTCGGCCCGGGCGCCGAAGCCGAGGCTGACCTCGGGGCGCACGAGCACGCGTCCCAGGCTGCGGAAGGTCTGAGGGGGGCCCGGCTCGCCCTCGGGGATCGACTCCAAGTCCCCTGCCTCGAGGAAGTTGCGCAGGCCGCGCTCGGCGGCGAGGTCGCTCTCGGGGTCTCCAGCCTGGCCGCACTCGATCACGACGCCTGGGGCCCGGGCCTCGATCTGCTCGAGCAGGGTCCCGAGGTAGGTCCCCGGGTAGAGCACGAGCCTCCGCGTCCAGGCTCGCGCCAGGGGACGGCGGACCGCGCCGTCGGCGATCGTGATCGCGTAGATCGGGTTGTAGCCGGTGTTGTTGTGCAGGTCGACGCCGGCCTCGAGGGGCAGCCCCTCGAGCTGGGCCAGCGCCTGGCGCGCGACCTCGCCCAGGGGGCTGGGGTCGTCGCCGCCCCACACGCGGTTCATGTCGCGGCCCCCGGGGACCGCGCGGTGTGAGAAGTGGGGCTCGAGCAGCGCGGCCTCGACGTTCCCCAGGAGGAACACCACGTCGGTCGCGAGCGAGCCGGGATCGCGGAGCAGGGCGTGCACGGCGTGGAAGCCCGAGGGCTCGTTGCCGTGGAGCCCTCCCGACACCAGGCGCACGCGGCTGGGGTCGCGTCCGCGCACGTGAATCAGCGCGGGGCCACCCAGCCAGCTCAAGAAGGTCGTGAGCGGCCGCTGAGCCTGGGGCGGGGGCCCGTGAAAGACGCGCAGCTCAGGGGGAGTTTGGGTCAGGGGCGCTTCCTGCGCAGCGAGCCGAAGGTGCGCTTGCGCACGGCCTCGAGGGTCATGGCGATCTTGAGCCGCACGAGGGTCATGGTCGAGGCGCGTCCGGGCTTGAGGTCGTTGGCCACGAAGCGCTCGCGCATCAGGCCGCGCTGGATCTTGCCCGACGAGGTCTTGGGCACGGTGCCGGGGCCCACCAGCACGATCGTGTCCGGGGTCGCCCCGACCGCCTCGAGCACCGCGTTGCGGATCGCGGTCTGCATGCGCCCGCGCGCGTCGGGGTCTTCCTCCCGCGTCTCGCACACCAGGATCAGATCCTCGGTCCCGCGCTTTTGGTTGCGCACGCCGAAGGCCGCGCAGCAGCCGACCCGAACCCCCTTGACCTGGGCCGCGGCGGCCTCCACGTCCTGGGGGTAGAGGTTCTTGCCGCCCTTGATGATCACCTCTTTGCTGCGCCCGGTCACGAACAGCTCGCCGTCGGCGAGGTAGCCGCGGTCGCCGGTGCGCAGCCACTTCCCACGCAGGGTCTCGGCGGTGGCCAGGGGGTTCTTGTAGTAGCCGGCCATCAGCGAGGGGCCGGTGACCTCGACCTCGCCCTCGCGGCGCTCGGGGAGCAGCGTGCCCTGCGCGTCGACCACGCGCACCTCGTGGCCCGGGAGCGCTTGCCCCACGCCGACCCAGGTCACCGACAGCGCCCCGTCGGCCTCGCTGCCCGCGTAGGGCTCGGCGATCCCCTTGGACTCGAACTGCAGGCGGTGCACCGTGTCGAAGCGCGGCTCGGCCTTGGGGTCGGGGAAGGTCGCGGCGAGCGAGAACTCGGCCATGCCGTAGACCGGGAAGAAGCTCGTCGCGCGGAAGCCAAAGCTCTTGAAGCGGTCGACGAAGGTCGTGACCGTGTCCGGGTTGATCGGCTCGGCGCCGCAGAAGGCCACGCGCCAGCAGCCGAGGTCGACCCCGGCCAGGTCGGCGTCCTTGCACTTCTTGGCGCAGAGGCTGTAGGCGAAGTTGGGGGCGGCGCTGCAGGTCCCGCGGTAGCGCGACATGGCCTTCAGCCACTCCTTCGGCCGGCGAATGAACACCTCCGGGGGGAGCAAGACCAGGGGGATCCCCCAGGAGACCGCGGCGAGGAAGTGCCCGATCAGGCCCATGTCGTGGAACAGCGGGAGCCAGGCCAGGGCCACGTCGGTCGGGCCGAACTGGGCGGCCTGCCCGATCGCCTGCATGTTGGAGAGGATGCTCCGGTGCGGGAGCACGACCCCCTTGGGGTCGCCGGTGCTGCCCGAGGTGAACTGCAGCATGGCCGGGTCGAGCGCCTCCCCCGTGACCGGCTCCGCGAGCGGGGTCTCCTCGGCGAGCAGGTCGCTCCCGCGGATCGCGTTGCCGAGGGAGCGCTTGGCCTCCTTGTCGCGGCTGCACACCACCTTGAACACGGGCATCATCTGCGACCCGACGACGACGGCCTTGGCGGTGCAGATCTTCGCGATCCGCGCGATCCGCTTGAGGTGGTCCTCCATGCGGTTCAGCGAGACCGGGGGCACCACGGGCACCGGCGCCGCGCCGAGGAGCTGGCAGCCGTAGTAGGCGGCCATGAAGGTCGGCCCTGTGGGGAGCATCAAGAGCACGCGGTCGCCCCGGGTCACCCCGCGGGCGCGCAGGTGCTCGGCGGCGCGCAGCGCCAGGTCCAGGGCCTCGCGGTAGCTGAAGACCAGGTGCTGGTCGTCGCCCACGAGGGTCGCGCCCGGGGGGAGGTCGTCGTCGGCCACGAAGAGGAAGCGAATGTCCTCGCCCTGGGGCCCTTGGGCCCGCTGGAGAAGCATTTCACCGAGGGTTGAGGCCTCGGTGAAGCCGAACGGACGGACGGCCTCCGCGACCCCTGATTGGCTGTGTTCGCTCAACGCACCACCTCGCAACCCGTCTCCCTCGAACCGGCGGATTTTAGCGGGCTTCCAGGGAGGGGCAACGGTAAAGGCGCTAGGCGAGCTTGACGTGCAGGGGTTTACGTCCAGCGAAGCGTCGGCCGAGCCAGGTGGCGGCGACCGCGAGCACGAACAGCGCCTCCAGCCCGTAGTAGGCGTAGAGCACCTTCGCGACCCCGCCGGTGAAGCCGTAGCTGTGCAGGCCGACCCCGAGCAGGTTGACCCCCCACCAGCTGAAGGCCACGACCGCGGTGCCGATCGCGGCGGTGTAGCACACCCCGAACTCGCGCAGGTAGCCGCCCATGCGCCCGTGCAGGATCGCGAGCTCCCAGAGCACGATCAGCAGCGCGCCGTTCTCCTTGGGGTCCCAGCCCCAGAAGCGGCCCCAGCTGTCGTTGGCCCAGATCCCGCCCAGGATCGTGCCCACCGTGGAGAACACGAGCCCGAAGCCGATCACGCCGTAGGTCAGCTTGGAGAGGTTGCGGAAGGTCGCGGGGTTGCTGAACCAGCGCCCGCCGCTGAACCAGTGGGCCAGGCGGCCGAGCAGGTAGACGTGCCCGATCACCCCCGCCAGCAGCCCCGCCGAGTAGCCGAGGGTCACCGTGGTCACGTGCGTCGAGAGCCAGAAGTTCGTGTCGAGCACGGCCACGAGCTGGGGCATGGTGTCCTTGGCGTCGCTGAGCTCGTAGCGGTAGGCGAGGAACAGCAGCACCGCACCCAGGAAGGGGGCGAGGGCGAGGCCCACCCGTTGGCGGTTGACCCACTCCAGGCCCAGGGCCGTCAGCACGCCGCAGGCGCAGATGAACAGGATCGTCTCGTAGAGCGTGGTCACCGGGGGCCGCCCGCGGAGCACGCAGCGGATCGTGATCCCCACGATCAGGAGGGCCAGCCCCGAGGTCGTGAGCCCCAGGGTCCCCCAGGTGAGCAGCTTCGAGGCCAAGCGCTTCGGGTCCACGAGCCAGGTCAGGGCCACGAGCACGAAGCCGAACACGAACAGGACCTGGGCGCGATAGAGCAGGTCCATGCGGTAGTAGCTGACCTCGAGCGGGACCTTGGAATACTCCCCGCGCGCCTCGGCGAGCTCGCCCAGGGCGCCGCGCAGCGCCGAGACCCGCTTGCCGAGGGTCGCGGGGTCGTCGCGCACGGGCACCAGGTCTTCGAAGGCGCGCAGCGCGGCGACCTGCTTCGCGTGCTGCATGGACCCCTCTTTGACGCAGGTCACGAGCAGCGAGTAGGGGCTGTCCCAGGGCGCGGGTCCCGGCTCGGCGCCGGCGACGACCGGCGGCGCGAAGCAGGTCAGGAGCTCGGCGCTGCGCCCGAGGTCCTCGGCGCTGCGGGTGAAGCGGTTGAGCTCCTGCATTTGCTCGCGCTTGAGGGTCTCCGAGATCTGATCGGGGGTCGTGCGCTGCAGCTCGAAGAAGGTCTTGGCCAGGTTCTGGCCGTAGCCCACGGCCTCGCTGTAGCGCGCGCTGCCCTCGACCTTGGGCTGCGCGTCCTTGAACGCGAACCCGACCACGCCCTTGATCTCCAGGCGCTCGCGGGCGAAGTCGAGGGCGTGGACCAGGCGCTCGAAGAGCACGAGGTTCTCCGCGAGGCTGACCAGCTGCTGCTCGAGCGGGCTGAGGGTCTTGGCCTCCACCTGCGGGTTGTCCATCGTGCCCGAGCGCGGGCGGAGCAGCTCGTGCTGATCGATCAGCTCGCGGCGCGCGCTGACCAGCTCGTTGTAGCTGTAGCGGTCGCGGCGTCGGCGCTCGTCGAGGTCCTCGAGCCCGAGGGTCGAGAGCGTCTCGAGGGCCTTCTTCTCGGCGACGAGGAACACCTTGTCGTCGCGCGCCTTCTCGGGGAAGAGCAGGCAGCGGGCCACCCACTGGATCGGGGTCAGGGCCTGGCGCTTGGGCGCGCCGGCGCCGTCCTTGGCGTCGAGGTCGACCCGCACCTTCCGCATGCCGTTGAGCCGGAGCACGGTGAAGTCGGCGAAGGTGCTCAGGGGCTTGACCCGGCCCTGGTCCTGGATCGGGAGCTCCGAGAGCGCCTCGATCAGAGCCGGGTCGCTGAAGGTCGCCGGCTCGGACTCGTGCTCGGAGCAGCCGGCCACGAGCAGGCCGAGGGCGAGGGGCAAGAAGGCGGTGAGGCGGCTCATTGCGGGCGCTCCCGGGTGCGCTGCTGGGACTTGATGTAGCCGTAGAGCTTGAGCGCGAAGTGCAGCGAGAGCCCGATCCCGATCACCGCGGTCGAGCCGACCAGGATCCACCACTGCCCCCACGGCGTCTCGACCACGGCGAAGATGCTCACGTTGCCCTCGGCCTGCTCGACGAACTTGGCCTGGTAGAGGGTGTAGCCGCGGTAGCGCAGCGGCTCGTTCATGGCGATCGTGATCTTCCCGTCGACCCCGCGCTCGGGGTCGCTGTAGGTGACGTCGCTCTTGAAGGCGCGCGCCATGCCGGTGCCCGGGTGCTTCTCGTGGTGGAAGGTGTCGAGGGCTACCACGAAGGGCAGGTTGCGCCGCTCCTTGCGCAGCTCGAACGCCCACAGCTTGCCCTCGTGCTCGAGCACGAGCGGGGCCCCGGATCCGGCCCACAGGAGCTCGCGGCGTGGCTCGGCGCCCGCGGGGGTGATCGTGACCACGACCCCGGGGAGGTTGGCCTCGGCCTCCTTGGTCAGCGGCAGCGGGTAGAGCGCTGCGCCGCGCACCTCCCCCAGGGGCCCGGCGACGCCCTCGGCCAGCGCCGCGCGCTGGTGCGGGAGGAGCGGGGTCGCGTTGCGGGTGTAGCGCTCGAAGCTCACCGTGAACGGCGTCTGCTCGAGGGCGAAGGTCGCGGGCGCTTCGGGGCTCGCTGCGCGGAACGCGTGCTCGGCGATCAGGGCCTCGCGGGTGCCGGTGGCCACCAGCCCCTCGCGGTCGACCGGGTAGACCGCCAGCTCGTGCACGAAGTAGGCGTGGAAGCTCGCGCCCCGGCCGCCCTCGCGCAGGGCGAGGTTGCCCTCCCGCGAGAGGTAGAAGGTCATGAGCCCGCCCAGGAGCAGCAGCGCGATCCCGAGGTGGGTGATCAGGACCCCGATCGTGCGCTTCGACTTGCGCAGGCGCACGATCCCCCCGAAGAACATGTTGACCGCGAACACGATCAGCACCAGGCGTACCCCCGGCAGCGGGAGCGGGATCGTGTCCGCGATCCAGTGCACGAAGCCCAGGGAGTTGAAGTACTTCCGCTGGACCTCGAACAGCCCGTGGTCGATCTGCTCGATCGTGCCCAGGAACACGAGCAAGAACAGGGTCAGGAGCAAGATCACGGCCAGCGCGTACGAGCTCAGCGCGTCGACGAGCAAGGTCAGCGGTGAGCGAGCCGGGGCGGCGTCGGGCTGCGGCGACTTCGCGACCTCGGGCCGGGCGGAGGCGAGCTCCGCCCCTACGGCTTGTGGGCCGGGGGCTTCGGGGGCGGCGTCGGCCTCGGGACCGGGGGCGTCGGGGGCGTCGGCCTCGGGACGGGGGGCGTCGGGGGCGGCGGCCTCGGGACCGGGGGCCTCGGGGGCGGCGTCGGCTTCGGGGGCGTTCTCGTCCTTCTCGGGCTCGCTCACGGCTGCACCCGCAGACTCTGCATGAAGGCTTGGATCTGGGGGCGCTCGCGGTCGATCAGGTCCGTGGGGCCCACGGCCTTGACGAAGATCGCGTCGCGGCCCCAGGGCAGCACGTAGCCCAGGAGCGTGTAGCCCGGGTGGTGCCCGTGGCCGTCGGTGTAGCCGCCGCTGAGGTCGACCTGGATCGCCTGGCCTCCGAGCAGCGGGGTCCGGGGGTAGGCCATGACCGCGGCGTCGTCGACGGGCTCCTCGCCCATTTGTCGGCGCCAGCGGTTGACGTTGGCGGTCAGCCCCGCGGCGGTGTTGGGCAGGCGGGTCAGGTAGCACTCCACGTGGGGCGGGGGGAGCTCGGGCTGCGCGGGCTTGAGCCGCAGGTTGACCTGGCGGAACTCCTGCGGGGGGCGCTCCTCCCAGCCCTCGGGCACCTCGAACACGAAGCGCATGGGCGACGAGGCCAAGCGCTCGCTGTCGCCCGGGAGGTGACCCGCGGCGAACACGGCGCGGGGTAGGGTCAGGGTTCGGCTGCGCGTCGGCGGCTCGCAGCCCACGAAGCAGGCGCTCAGCGCGATCGCCAGGGAACCCAGCACGGCACGTTGCACGGACGTCCTCTCCTCGGTCCGCCTCGGTGAAGACTACGGACCCAGGCAGGATAAGCGGAAACGCCTAAATTTACCCCTGGCAGGGTAAGCACTTGGCGCCCGCCGACGGCCGCGCGGGCGGGAGTTGGAGCCGGATCAGCCGGCCTTGCGCAGCATGCGGCGCGGCTTGCGCGCGTAGAACAGCCACTCGTGCACCTGATCGCGCTTGCGGCCGTCGAGCACGCGGTAGCTGCGCGCGGCGTCGCCGTCGGAGCGGAAGCGCTTGTAGTCGATGGTGGTGTGGTTCCGCGCGTAGTCGTAGCTGCGCTGGCCGCAGGCCTCGGCGAGGGCCGAGCCGATGTCCTCGCGCGAGAGGATCCCCTCTTCGCTGTAGGAGATCACCAGGTGCTCGGCCTGGGCGCTGTGCACCAGGTCGCGGAAGGCCTCGCGGCACACCCCACGGCCCTTGCGGCAGTAGGCAGACAGCCGCTGGGGGAACGCGCGCAGCCCGGTCTTGCCGTAGATCCCCTCGGCGTAGGCGGCGCGGTCGGTGACCTCGTGCAGCTCGGCGAGCACCTCGAGCACGTGGTAGTTCTTCACGTATTGGCGCTGGTTGTAGGGCGGGTCCATGTAGGCCACGTCGACGCGCAGCTCGCGCACGAGCTCGTTGGCGTCGGCGCGGTGGGCCACGCCCTGGGGCAGGCCGGGCTCGAGCTCCGGGACCTTGAGGGTCAGCGGCTCGCGCGCGCTGCGCTGGAGGGCCTTGAGGAAGGCGCCGTAGGTCCCCGAGATGTTCGCCACCCGGTCGGCGGCGTCGAGCAGCGCGCTCAGCAGCAGGTAGAAGCCGTCGTCGCCGAGGGCCCCGCCCGCGCGCCAGGCGCAGAGCTGGTCGTGGACCGCGTCGAGCTTGGCGCCGTTGGCGCGCGAGAAGAACAGGCGCTCCCCGCGTCCGCCCTCGGCGTAGTGCTCGCTCATGAACCCGGGTCGCGGGCGCAGGCCGGCGTTGAGGTAGGCCACCACGCGGCGCAGGTCGGCCGAGGCGCCGTCGGGCGCGGGGGTGCGCGCCAGGGCGGCCTCGCCGGGCGCCGAGGCGCAGAAGGCGCGGACCTCCGGGGTCTTGACCACCGCGCTCAGCCGCGGGCAGCGCCCGAGGGCGACCGTCGCCCGCTGGCGCACGTAGGAGGCGGCGAGCAGGTCGTTGGTGTGCACCGTGAAGCCCAGGCGGCGGAAGTGCTGACCGACCGAGGCCGTCCCGGCGAACACGTCGAGGAAGGTCCCCGAGCGCACCCGGCGCTCGGCCAGGAAGCCCTCGATCTGCCCCAGGAGCTTCGTCTTGTTTCCGATCAAGCGCACGGGTCGGCCTCCTGGGGGCGGGGGTCGCGGGCGACGAGCAGGAGCTCGGTCACGCGATGGTTGGAGTCGCCCTGCCCCGAGTGCAGGAGCTCGCGGGTGCGCAGCTCCACGCTCTGGTAGCCCAGGCGCGCGAGGTCGACGAAGCGCTTGCGGGCTTCGCGCGCGCTCGCGCCGCGGTCGCGGTAGGTACGCAGCAGGAGCCCGTTCTCCTCGCCGTAGGAGAGCACCAGCGCCGCGCCGCGGTGCGCGGTGGCGAGCACGAGCTCGCGCAGCTCCCGCTCCACGCTGCGCTTGACGCAGAACGGCGAGCGGTGCCGACGCGAGAGCAGGGGGTAGCGCCCCTTGCTCTTGCCGCCCTTGGAGAGCTCCGGGTAGTCGTAGTCGACCAGCACCTCGAGCACGTGGTAGAAGCGCGAGTAGTTGTCTGCGGTGTAAGGCGGGTCGGCGTAGACCGCGTCGACGTCGATTCCGCCGCGATACAGGTCGCGCCAGTCGGCGGCGCTGGTGCGGTTGCGCCCGCCTCGGCTGGCCTGGCCCGCGAGGATCTCGGCGGCGTAGGCCGCCATCCGCGACGGGATCGAGAGCGCGCGGCGCGCGAGCACGGCGCGGACTTCGCTGTCGCGGACCAGCCCTCGGGGCTGACAGAAGTGGCTCGTGGCCGAGGTCGCCACGCTCGCGGCGTGCAACAAGGCCGCGAGGTAGAGCCGGCGCTTGCCCTCGGCCCGCGGTCCCCGCAGCTGGTCGATCGCGTAGCGCAGCGAGTCGACCTCGATCGCCTGGCGCAGGCCGAGGTAGACGTTGGGGTAGTAGGTCGTGGCGAGCTGGTAGGGGAAGCAGCTCGGATCCAGGCGTCGCGCGGCGAGCGCGCGGGTCTCGAGCAGGGGCGTGAACCCGGCGAAGGCGCCGACCCCGCGCACGCTCTCGCCCTCGAGCACGCAGGGGGTCTCGCGCAGCGCGAAGCTGCGGTAGGCGTGGCCTCGGGCCTTGTCGTCGCCTGGGACCTGGCGCCGGGCGCGCGTCAGCGCGGCGCTCGGGAGCTCCCAGGCGAGGCGCGGGCCGACCTCGACGCTCGGCGAGCTCGCCTCGAAGCCGAAGCCCTCGAGGTAGGCCTGCTCGAGGGCGAGGGCCGGGAGCAGGGCCTCGCGCAGGGGGGCGAGGTTCTCGCGGAAGGCGTCGCCCAGGTCGCGCTCGAGGTCGACGCGGAAGCCGAGGGTCGGCTCGAGGTAGGCCGAGGCGATCGTCTGGGCGTAGCGCTGCACGTCGTTGGCGTGCACCCGGTAGCGGTCGGCGAGGGTCCGCGCGACGACGCCGGTGCCGCTCATGAGGTCGAGCACCCGGCGGCCCTCGGGGGCCGCAGCGTCCACCGCCTCGAGGATCGAGTCGGTGATCCGGGTCTTGGCCCCCATGTACCAGATCGTCCGCACGCCGCTCCCCCTCCGACCCTGCTATCGGCAGCAGGGGGGGGGCAAGTTCTTAGGCGGCGGCGAGCGGCCCGCGGTCAGGGATCGCGGGAAGAGGCAGAGGCAGCGACGAACACAGACGGAGATCGGACCGAGGCGGAGGGTAGGCCGGAATCGGCCCGGCCCCCGACTGCGAGGCCGAGGGGGCCTCGGGGAGGCCCCCTGACATCACTTCACTTCAGGATCTCGAGCAGCTCGACCTCGAACACGAGGATCGAGTTCGGCGGGATCCCGCTGCCGGGGGGCGAGCGATCGCCGTAGGCCAGGTTGGCCGGGATCGTGAGCTTCCACTTGCTGCCGACGGGCATCATCTGCAGGGCCTCGACCCAGCCCTTGATCACGCCGCCGACCGGGAACTCGGCGGGCTTCCCGCGGGCGTAGCTGCTGTCGAACTCCTGCCCGTTGGTCAGCTGGCCGCGGTAGTGGACCTTGACCTTGTCGGTCGCCTTGGGCTTCTCGCCCTGCCCCTCGCGGAGGACCTCGTACTGCAGCCCGCTGGGGGTGACCTGGACCCCCTCCTTGGCCTTGTTGCGGTCGAGGTAGATCTTCGACTTCTCCTCCTGCCAGATCTTGTAGACGTCGCGCATCTCGTCTTCGCTCAGCCGGCCCTTGTTGGCCATGGCGTCGCGGAGGCCCATGATCAGGTACTCGAGGTCGAGCCCGATCTCGTTGCGCACGCGCTCGCCGAGCTGTTGCCCGATCGCGTAGCTCGCCTTCTTCTGGGTCGTGTCGAGCGGCTCTTGAGCCGCCGCGGCGCTGCACAGCGCCAAGCTCAGCGCTCCGGCGAGCGCGATTCGCGTGTTCATGGGGGTTCCTTCCTGAGTGCCCTTCGGGGAGTCGTCCAGGGCCCGCGCAGTATTCGAGAGCAGGCCGGATCCGTCAAGCCGAGCGGGGAGGGGCCGGGTTCGGCTGAGGGCGGCTGAGCCGAATCGCGGCCAGCGCGTATACTTGCAGCTCAGGGAAGGAGGGCTCATGCGCTGCGTGCTCCTCGTCTCCGCGCTGGCCGCGGGCGTGGCCGCGGGCCAAGGCTCGACCGAGAGCGGGACCTTCACC
>JAGQRJ010000955.1 GCA_020425635.1 Planctomycetota bacterium
AGCCCGCGGCGCCCAGCGCGAGCACGGCGCAGCCCGCGGCGGCGCCCGCGAACCACCCCAGGCCTCGCCGCGGGCGCGGCGCACCCTGCTCCCTCCCCTGGAGCAGCGCGTCGAGCTCCTGGATCAACGCTGGCAGGCTCGGGCGCTGCTCGGGATCGAACGCGAGGCAGCGCATGCACAGGCCCACGACCCGCGGATCGAGGTCCGGCCGCAAGAGCCCCAGCGGGTCCGGGGGTGCCCGCTGCACGAGCATGCTGAGCATGACCCCGACCGTGTCGGCGACGTAGGGCGCGCGCGAGCTGAGGCACGCGTAGAGCGTGGCCCCCAACCCGTAGACGTCGGTCCAGGGCCCGATTCGCTCGAGCTCCCCCTGGGCTTGCTCGGGGGCCCAGAACCCAGGCGTCCCGAGGTAGGTCCCGCTGGTCGTGAGGCGGGAGTAGGAGGCCTCGAGTTCCTGAGCGAGCCCGAAGTCGATCAGGCGCGCGCCAGCCTCGGTGAGCAGCACGTTGTCTGGCTTGAGGTCCCGGTGCAGCACGCCCTGGGCGTGCGCGTGAGCCAGCCCGTCGGCGAGCTGGCGGACGACCTCGAGCGCGGTCGCGGTCGGGAGCGTGCCCTCGCGCTTGAGCCGATCTTGGAGGGACCCGCCTTCCACCAAGGGAAAGACCAGGTAGGCGATCTGGTCGTGCCAACCGCAGTCGAGCACCGGGAGGATCGCGGGGTGCTCGAGCCGACGCTGCGCGCGGAGCTCCACCTCGGCGCGCCGCCGCCGACGCTCGTTGAACGGACCCCGTAGAACTTTCAGGGCCACGATGTGCCCGCCGGGCCCCAGCGCGCGATAGACCTCCCCCCCGCCCCCTTTGGCCAGGGACTGCTGCAGGCGGTAAGGGCCGACGTGCTGGGTCATACGGGGTCTAGGCTTAGCGCTGCTCCACTCTAGCGGCCCGGGACAACGCCTGCTCGTCGCCGCGATTTTCCGGGTTTAGGGGCTGCCTGAGCCCGCGCCGCGTTGAGCGCGCGTGACTTAGTGGCTAAGCTCGTGTCAGGTAAGGCGGTTGGGGGGCTCCATGCAGGGGGGCGCGACGACGATACACACCGACACCAGCGCGACACTTCGCTTCACGCTCGCGACGCTGTCCGCGGGGGTGCGCTGGGTGCTCGGGTCCGAGGTGCACGAGACACCTCGCGACGAGCTGATCGAGGCCCTCTCCGGCGTGTTCAACGCCGAAGAGCTGAAGGGGGCGCTCGAGGAAGCCTTCGAGCGCTCGCTGCAGAGCCTCGTGGTCGGCCTCAAGCAGGCCTGGCTGCTCATGGAGACCCAGGGCGACGACTACTGCTCGGCCTTCGGCGAGCAGGTGCGCTTGCCCTTCATGCAAGACGAGGGGATCGAGGGCCCGGTCTTCCTCGACTTCCTCGACGCGTTCTTCCTCGACTACGACACGGCGGTCGACGCGGGCGCGACGATCCTCGGCCTCCCCAGCCTGGGGCACGACGCCTTGTTCGAGCTCCTGCTCACCGCGCCGAGCCTCTCGCCCGACGAGGAGGCCGCCCAGGCTACCCACGCGATCAAGGACGGCCTGACCGGGATCGCGGGCCTCGAGGACGAGCACCCGATCGTGCGCCTCAGCGCCTGGCGTGACCTCTTCGCCGACAGCCTGCACTTCCACTTCACCGACCTCGTGCAGCGTCACCCTGCCTGGTCGCGCTACCTCGATCGCTTCTCGCCGGAGGCCCTCGACCGCGAAGAGATCGCCGCGCTGCGCGACCCCGAGGTCAAGCAGCGCCTGGCCTTCGTGCGCGGGCTCAGCGCGCACCTCGACCGCTACCGCGACAGCTTCGGCGAGATCCTGCCCAACCGGGAGTGGCTCTACGAGCTCGCCGACCGCCTCGAAGAGGTCGACGAGACCGTCAGCTCCGAGCTGCTGCGGGGACGGACGACCAAGGCGATCTCGGCCCAGGACCTGCCCAAGATCGTGGCCGCGGGCGTCGGCCGTGTGCACGCCAAGCTCGGCACCTCGCCCGCAGCCCGGCTCGCGGACTCGTTGGTTCGCTACCCCAAGGGCTTCCAGGACGTGGTGCGGCGCGCGCGGCGAGACTTCCGCCGCTGCCACTGGGCGGGCAGTGAGTATGGGGAAGCAGCCCTCATGCTCGCGGGCGCGCTGTTCGCCCTCGCCGGCCCTCGCGCCGCCGAGCGCTACTACCGCGAGGCCGCGGCCTTCGGCGCGGACAAGGCGACCACCGAATACGGCCTGTTCATGGTCGAGCTGCTCACCGGGCGCAACCAGCAGGCGCTCGGCCACCTGATCGAGGCGGCCAAGCTCAGCCCCGAACGCTTCGCGCTGTTCGACCTCGAGCGCTACGTGCCCCAGGAGGTCCTCGGGGCCGGCGGGGCAGGCCTCGCCGTGCGCGCCACGAGCAGCGACGGCGACGACGTCGTGGTCAAGGCCCTGTGGGATCGCGTGAGCGTCGTCAATCCGAAGCCCGCGCTCGAGCCGCTGCAGGAGCTGGCCAAGCTCCAGGAGGGCGGGCTCTCCGGGCTCGCCAACCTGTTCCACCTGGGCGTCCACCTGCGCGAGCACGTCTACGTCGTCAGCGAATACGTCTACGGCGACGACCTGGAGTCCTTCCGGGAGGCCCGAGGCGGGGTGGTCCCCCCGAGCCTCGTGGCCACGATCGGGCAGCAGGCCTCGCAGACGCTGCACCGGCTGCACGCGGCGAAGCTCAAGCACAACAACGTCAAGCCCGGCAACCTGCGGCTGGGCGCGGGCGAAGAGGGCCTCAGCGTCACACTCCTCGACCCCGCGCTGCCCAACGTGCTGCTCGCCGAGCCGGGCCGCGTCCAGGGTGTGCGTCGCCTGCAAGCGCGCTCGCGCGCGGGTCGGCTGATCGCCGAGAGCTTCGCGAACTACACCGCGCCCGAGGTGATTCGCGGCGGCCTGGCGGCGTCGACCCCGGCGTCGGACGTCTACTCGTTGGGCACGGTCCTCTACCGCCTCGCGACCGGCGCGCCCGCGCGGACCCCCAAGCCTGGCGCGCTGCCCGAGTCGCTACGCTCGGTGGTCATGCGCTGCCTCGAGGGCGACCCCGGCGCCCGCCCGAGCGCGGATCAGGTCGCAGAGCTCCTCGCGCGGGCGGCCGAGGTCCCCGACCCAGAGCAGCCAGCGATCCGCCAGAGCGGCGCGGCCGCGGCTGCGCTGGGCGTGAGCGAAGACGACCCCTTCGCTGCTTCGGCCCCTGCCGCCGCACCGACGCCCCAAGCTCAGACCCGCCCAGCCGATCCGCAAGGGCAGGCCGATCCCTTCGCCCCCCAGGGCCAGGCCGATCCCTTCGCCCCCCAGGGCCAGGCCGATCCCTTCGCCCCCCAGGGCCAAGCGGACCCCTTCGCCCCCCAGGGCCAAGCGGACCCCTTCGCCCCCCAGGGCCAAGCGGAC
>JAGQRJ010000956.1 GCA_020425635.1 Planctomycetota bacterium
CCAACAAAACACGAACTTTCGGGTTGCCGTCTGCGCCGCGAAGCAGTCCAGTGAGGCCTCGACGAGGAGGTGTTCATGGCGATCGCGAAGGTGCATTCCGCAGGGCTCGAGGGGATCTCCGCCTACCCCCTGGAGGTCGAGGTCAACTCGGCCGGTGGCGTCCAGCAGACCAAGGTCGTGGGGCTCCCCGACGCCGCGCTGCGCGAGGCGCGCGACCGGGTGCGCTCGGCGGTGCGGGCCAGCGGCTACTCCTACCCCGACGGGACGATCACCGTGAACCTCGCCCCGGCCCAGCGTCGCAAGGAGGAGGGCTCGGCCTTCGACCTCCCGATCGCGCTGACCGTGCTCGCGGCGAGCCGCCCGCCGACCCTCGACCCGCGCAAGCTCGAGCGGGTCGCGGCCCTCGGCGAGCTGAGCCTCAGCGGGCGCGCGCGCCCCGTGCGCGGCGTGCTCGCCGCGGCCCAGGCCCTGGCCGCCACGGACATCCGCCGGCTGCTCGTCCCCCGCACGAACGCGGCGGCGGCCTCCCTCGGCAGCCGGGGTCAGTTCGAGGTGTGCCCCGTCGACTCGCTGACCGACGCGGTGGCCGTGATCCAGGGCGTGCGCCCCGAGGAGCCCTTCGAGCTCGACCCCGCGCTGCTGCCCGGGACCTCGGAGGACGGCCTCGACCTCGCCGACGTGCGCGGCGCCGAGCACGCCAAGCACGCGCTGGTGATCGCGGCCGCCGGAGGCCACGACCTGCTCTTCGTCGGCCCCCCGGGCTCGGGCAAGACCATGCTCGCCCGCCGCCTGGCCGGCCTGCTCCCGCCTCTGACCGTGGAGGAGGCGCTCGAGGTCACCCGGATCCACGCCGGGACCCTCGCCGGCAGCCAGGCCCTGATCCGCGAGCGCCCGTTCCGCGCCCCCCACCACACCGCGAGCTTCGCGGCGCTGGTCGGCGGGGGCACGCGCCCCATGCCCGGCGAGGTCTCCCTCGCGCACAAGGGCGTGTTGTTCCTCGACGAGCTGCCCGAGTTCCAGACCTACGCCCTCGACTCCCTGCGCGAGCCCCTCGAGTCGCGCACGATCACGGTCGCCCGCTCGCAGTCGACCCAGACCTTCCCCTGCGACCTGCAGCTGGTGTGCGCCATGAACCCCTGCCCCTGCGGCTACTTCGGCGACGCGCGCCGCGAGTGCCGCTGCAGCTCGCTCGCCGCCGAGCGCTACGCCGGGCGAATCTCGGGCCCGCTCAAGGACCGGATCGACCTGCAGGTCACCCTGCGCGCGGTGCCCTTCTCGGCCCTCGCCGCCAACGACGCCCCCCGCGACCCCGCCTGGGCGAGCGAGCACTGGCGCCCCCGGATCGCCGAGGCCCGCGCCGCCCAGCTCGCGCGCGGCGGGGTGCTCAACGCGCGCCTCGCCGACGAGGCCGCGGTCGAGGCCTGCGAGCTCAACGCCGCGCAGCGCGGCATGCTCGCCCGCGCCGCCGACCGCCACCTGCTCAGCGGCCGCGGCGTGACCAAGGTCCTGCGCGTCGCGCGCACCGTGGCCGACCTCGAGGCCCGCGAGCGCGTCAGCCGCGAGGACCTCGAGCTCGCCGTGTTCCTGCGGACCGGCGGCTGAGCGCGGACGTCGACGCCTAGCGCCCGAAGCGCCAGCGGTAGAGCAGGCTCGGGCCGGCGTCGGGGAGCGCCTTGCCCAGCGCCTGGAGGGTCGGGTCGGGGGCGAGGAGCCTCACGGCCTGGGCCTGAGGCGCGCTGTAGACCGAGCTGACGTCGTTGGAGAGCCCGCGGCGCTCGTAGGCGACGAGCTGCGGCTCGCTGAGCCCGGCGGCCTCGGCGGCGAGGGCGAGGGCGTCCTCGAGGTAGCCCACGCGGTCGACGAGCTTGGCCTCGAGGGCCTCGGGGCCGGTGAACACCCGACCGTCGGCGAGGGCGAGCACGTCGTCGCGGCTGAGGCCGGCCTTGGCGCGGCCCGCGGCGACGGTGTCGACGAAGCGCGCGTACATGCTGTCGATCAGCTTCTGCAGGTACGCGCGCTCGTCGGCGCGCATGGCGCGGTACATGCTCCCCGCGTCCTTGAAGTCGCCGCTGGTGATCGCCTCGACCTTGACCCCCAGCTTGTCGCCCAGGCCCTCCACGTTGGGGAACACGGCGATCACCCCGATCGAGCCCGTGATCGAGGTCGGGGCCGCCACGATCTGGCCGGCGGCCATGGCCGCGTAGTAGCCGCCCGAGGCCGCGGTGTCGCCGAACCAGGCCACGATCGGCTTCTGGGTCTCGGCGCGGAAGCGCTGCAGCTCGTGGTGGATCACGTCGCTGGCGGTGACCCCGCCGCCGGGGCTGTTGATCCGCAGGAGCACGGCCCGCACCGCCGGGTCCTGGCGCGCGCGGTCCAAGGCCAGGCGCACCTGGGAGGTCGTCGCCGGGGTCGAGCTCAAGAACCCGTCGTCCTCGCGCCCGGTGATCTCGCCGTCGAGGCGCAGGAGGAGCACCTTCTCGTCGTCGGAGCCCTCGCTCAGCTTGGCCTCGTAGCTCTCGCCCATTTTCCCCAGCCCGAGGTCGAGGGGCGCGTAGACGCAGCCCGAGGCGGCGCAGGTCAAGGCGAGGAGCGACAGGCGAAGCGGCGCGAACATGAGGCCTCCGTGGTCACGCAGTATAGAGCGCGCCCCCAGGAAGCGTTGCGCCAGCGTGGGCCGGCTCCCGCGCGCCCCGCGCCGCGCAGCGCTACGGGAGCGCCGGCGCGTCGAGCAGCCAGGGGATCGTCGCGGCGCGGATCGCGTCGCGCAGCGCGCCCTCGCTGTGGCCGAGCTCGTAGACCGCGTCGGACGCGAGGTCCACGACCTGGGCCGCGGAGCGCGCCGTGTGCTGCTGCAGGCTGTAGGGCGAGCGCGCGTTCGACGCCACCGGCTGGCACACCACCGAGGCCAGCTCGAGGCCGACGTCGCCCGAGAGCCCGCCCAGGGCGCGGCTCGCGCACTGCCCGACCACCTGGTCGACCAGGGCCTGGGTCGGGCGCTCGATCCAGGCCTGGGTCAGGCGCAGGATCGCCTCCACCGTGGCCAGGTCGTCGTCGTCGATCGCGTGGGCCGCGCGGACCTCGGGCGCGCGCCAGCGCGGGAGGGCCAGGGCGACCGCGACCGCCGCCGCGCGCGCGCACACCGGCTGCACGAGCTCGGTCCAGGGCAGCTCGCGCCCCCAGTCG
>JAGQRJ010000957.1 GCA_020425635.1 Planctomycetota bacterium
CGGCCGCGCGCTCGCGCAGGCGCGCCTGGAAGCGCTCCAGGGCCCCCTTGGCGCCGCCGAGCATGGAGCGCCCGATCGCCGAGCGCACCGGCGCCGCGTTGGGCGCCGGGCCGGAGGGCTCGGGGCTCGGCGCCTCCTCCGCGGCGTCGTCGCCCGGGGCCACGAGCCGTTCGGGGTCGCCGAACACCCGCCCGCGGAGCACGGTGTGTTCGAGGTGAAAGCGCGCCCGCTGCTCGGCGCCGAGGGGGCCGACGCTCGCGGCGTAGCGCGCCGCCGCTTCGGCGTCGCCGAGCTCCGTCGCGAGCGCGAACCACAGGCAGGCCTCGATCGGGTCGGCGTTGGCGGCGCAGAGCTCGCCCAGGCAGCGGGCGGCCCCCGGGTGCTGGGCCAGGGCCAGGGGCTCGAGCGCGTCGCGCGCGCTGGGGTCGCCGGCGCGGAACAGGCGCTCGGCCTCGGCGAAGGTCGGCTTGCTCATGCCCCGAGGATACTGGAAGCCGGAGGTGGAGCGCTGGTCCGCGAGGTCGCCGCGACCTCGCGCGCGAGTCACCCCGCTAATAGGTCCGGCGGCGCGCGAGGCAGTAGGCGACCTGCACCAGGTGCATGCCCGACTTCACCGGGAAGCGGGGCATGGCGTAGGGGTCGCTCTGGGCGGTGTAGGTCCCGCCGCCGCCGACGATCGCGGCGGTGCTGAAGCCCGCGAGCTTGGCGGCCTTGATCGCCTGGGCGTCGGGTTCGGTCAAGGGCAGCGCCAGGTGGTCCACCGACTCGCCGCTGATCTCCTCGAGCTCGCTGCGCAGTCCGCGCAGCGCGTCGGCGACCTTGGCGCTGTCTTCGCCCGGGAGCTCGCCGGTCATGAGCCCCAGGTGCATGCCGTTCTCGGTGAGCTCGATCAGCTGCTCGGTGCTGAGGATCGGCTCGGGGCGCCCCTCTTGCAGCACGAGCTCGCTCTGGCCGAGGATCATGGCCGGGAAGTAGAGCGTGACCGGGAGCATGCCGTAGCGAAACAGGATCGGGAACGCGGAGAGGTAGAAGCCCGCGCCCGGTCCGTCGAAGGTGATCACCACCGGCTTGCTCTCGAGGAAGCTCTTCTCTCCGCGGCGCTCGGTGGCCTCGGTCACCGAGACCGCGCGGAAGCCGCGGCGGGCGATATGCCGGATCTGCGCCTCGAACTGGCTGATCGGGACGCGCACGTCGTTGAGGATCGAGCCCGGGCGGGGCGGGCCCACGAGGTAGTAGCGGAACACCGGGACCCCGGCGTAGCCCGCCGAGCGGGTCAGGTGGCGCGCGGCGAAGCCGGCCGCGCCGGCGGCGCCGGCTGCGCCGAGGCCTGCGAGGAGGGCCAGGCTCACCGCGCACCTCCGCTCACAGGATCCGCTCCAGGGTCGCCCGCACCGCCTCGGGGTCCGAGGCGTCGACGGGGCGCAGCGCCTTCGCGCCGCTCCATGCGTCGGGCACCGGGTCGAAGCGCTCTCCCGGCAGCTCTCCCCCGGCGGTGGGCAAGCCCGGGCCGCAGATCAGGTCGCAGCTCAGCCCGCGCGGCTGGGGGTCGTCGCTGAGCAGCACACGGACCTCGCACTCAGGCCACGGGGGGGTGGGGGTGCCGTCGTCGATCCACAGGGCGACCTCCAGGGGCGAACCGCGCTCGGGTTCGCGAGCCCAGCCCAGGCTAGCGCCGAGGGCCTCGCGGCGCACGGGGTCTCCGCCGAGGACCTCGCCGCGCACCTCGCTCAGCGCGCGCTCGACCAGGCCTCGCCGGCAGCGGCTGAGGTGGAACCCGCGCTCGTAGTAGGCCCAGTTGGGGCTCGCGCGGCGCGAGCCGCGGAAGCTCGCGTCGGCGCGGTGCCAGAGGTGCAGGCCGTTGGCCTTGCCGATCAGCGAGTCGGGGCGCGCGCCCTGCATGACCAGCCGGCGGCGGAGGTCTTCGTCCTCTTGGCCCCAGCCCTCGTAGCGTTCGTCGAGGCCGTTGACCGCGCGGAACAGCTCCAGCGACAGCGAGCAGTTGCAGGTCATGAGCGCGGGGCGCTCGGGCTTGAGCCCGCTCACGCGGTAGAAGCGGTTCTTCCAGCGCAGGCTGGTCAGTCGCCGGCGCTCCCCCGCGGGGAGCTGGGCGTAGACGCTGCCGTCCTCGATCGCGGCGACCTCGATCGCCGCGCCCCCCTCCTCGGTCGTCAGGTAGCGCTCGCCCGCCTGGAAGGCCCCGGGCCGCTGCGCGTCGTGGTGCACCTGGAGGAAGTCGGGGAAGGCGATGATGTCCCCGTCGACGAACACCAGGGTCTCGCCCAGCGCGCGGCGCGCGCCGTTGTTGCGCGAGCGCGCGGCGCGGAAGCCAGCGTCTTCTTGCCACACGTGGTGCACGGGGAAGTCGGCGCGCGCGGCGAAGCCCTCGATCAGCGCGCGGGTCTCGGGGCCCGAGCCGTCGTCGCAGACCAAGAGCTCGAAGTCGCGGAAGGTCTGTTGGGCCATGCCCGCCAGGCTCCGCGCGAGGTCGCGGGGTTTGTTGTAGGTGGTGAGGATCACGCTCAGCGCGGGCACGGGTCCTCTCCCCTCGACCGGGATCGGTCGAGCTAGCTAGCGCGCGAGGCCGCTGAGGCCGAGCTCGGCCTTGCTCGTGATGATCTTGTCGACCAGGCCGTAGTCGCGGGCCTCCTCGGCGCTGAGCCAGAAGTCGCGCTTGGCCTTGTCGGAGACGTCCTGGGGCTTGTGCCCGCAGCGCTCGCCGATGATCTCGAAGTACATCTGACGCAGGGCCTTCATGTTCTCGGCCTTGATCTCGATGTCCGACGCCGTGCCCTGCGCCCCGCCCGAGGGCTGGTGGATCATGAAGCGCGAGCTGGGCAAGGTGAAGCGGCGGTCCTTGGCCTTCGGGCTGAGCAGGATCACGATCCCCGCGCTGGCGCAGAGGCCGTTGACGAGGGTGTAGACCGGGCAGGTGGTCGCGGCCAGGGTGTCGTAGATCCCCAGGCCGGTGTACGCCTCGCCGCCAGGCGAGTTGATCGTGACCAGGATCGGAGCCTCGGGATTCTCGGCTTCCATGAACGTGACCAGGCGGGTGATCTCCCCAGCCATGGTCGAGTTCACGTCCTCCGAAATCACGATCGTGCGGCTCTTGAGGATCAGCTCGAGCTCGCGGTCGTTCACGTTGCGCCTCCGTGGCATGGTTCGGTGGCCCCGAGTGTATCGGATCGGGGCAACTCCGCCAGTTTGGGTGGGCGCCCGTTTGGCGGGATCGTCATTTCAGGGGGGGGTCGGGGTCTCGGGCCACCCGCCCCGCGGCGATCCGGGCCGTGTGGTTGCTGCAGCCGAAGGCCGAGCAGCCGGCGTTCTCCTCGAAGCACGCCGGGTGGTGCGGGGTCCCGCAGGCGTCGCAGCGCACCAGGGCCCGCGCGCGGTCGATCGTGTCCTTGCAGAAGGGGCACACGATCGCGCCCCCGGTCTCCACCACGCGGGTGGGGAGCTCCTCGAGCCAGCGCGCGATCTCGTCGAGGGGGGTGAGCACGCGGAGAATGTGGCCGGGGTCGGGGCGGTCGCGCTCCCAGGGCAGGTCGACCCGCACCCAGCCGCCGCCGCCGCTCGCGCGGAAGGCGCGCTCGCGCACGAAGAGCTCCTTGAGCGCGCGGGCGACGCTGTCGCCCGGCCACTGCCCGCGGATCTTGACCCGCCCCAGGACCCAGCGCAGGGGAGCGCGGCGCGCTCGCGCCTCGAAGCTCGGTCCGGTGCGCACGCGCATGCCGACGCGGGCCCAGGTCGCCTGGCAGCCTCGCGGGAAGCGCACCTCGACGTCGCGCCCTCCGGTGCGCCCGGAGACCCCCGGCGAGCGGAACCAGGGGTCGACGCGCGCCCCGCCGTCGAGGTGCCGGGTCAGGGCGTGCCGCGCCGCTTCGAACAGCGCGCGGCGTTCGGCCTTCAGCAGCTTGGGCGGAGGGGTGACCACACCCGAGCTTAACGGGCCTCGCGGCCGGTTGGGGGTGAGCCCGAGGAGCTTCGCTCCATGGGCGAGGGGGGCGCACCCGCGGCGTCGCGGCGCCCGCCGGCTCAGCCCTGGCGGATCTTCTCCAGCACGCGACGGAAGCCCGGCAGCGCGCGGTGGATCGTGTCGGTCTCGACCGCGTAGCTCAGGCGCACGTAGCCCGGCTGGCCGAAGCCGGTGCCCGGGACGACGAGGATCCGCTCCTCGAGCAGCGCGCGCACGAAGGCCACGTCGTCTGCGAGGGGCGAGCGCGGGAAGAGGTAGAACGCGCCCTCGGGGGTCACGCACTCGTAGCCCGCGTCGCGCAGGCCCGCGAGGAACACCTTTCGGCGCTCGGCGTAGACCTCGAGGTCGACGGTGACCTCCTCGAGGCGCGCGATCACGCGCTGCATGAGCGCGGGCGCGTTGACGAAGCCCAGGGTCCGGTTGACGAACACCGCCGCCGCGAGCAGGCCCTCGCGGTCGGGGTGGTCGGGGTGCACCGCGAGGTAGCCGATCCGCTCGCCGGCGAGGCCGAGGTCCTTGCTGAAGCTCGTGGCGACCACGCTCATGGGGGTCACGCCGAGCACGCTCGGCACCTCGAACCCGTCGTAGACGATCTGTCGGTAGGGCTCGTCGGAGACCAGCGTCGCGGCGGGGCACTTGCGCTGCATGAGCTCGCCCAGGGCGCGCAGGGTCTCCGCCGAGTAGACGCGGCCCGTGGGGTTGTTGGGCGAGTTGACCAGCACGATTCGGGTGTTCTCGTTCAGCGCGTCTTCGAACGCGTCGAGGTCGAGGTCGAACTCGGCGGTGGTCGGCACGGTGCGCAGCACGCCGCCGTGGTTGTCGACGTAGAAGCGGTACTCGGGGAAGTAGGGCACCGGGACCACGACCTCGTTGCCGGGGTCGAGGCAGGCCTTGAGGATCACGTTCAGCGCGCCCGCCGCGCCGACGGTCATGATCACCCCCGCGGCGCCGGGGTCGACGCCGTGCTGGCTGGCGACGCGCTCGGCCACCCGCGCTCGGGTCTCGGGGAATCCGGCGTTGGGCATGTAGCGGTGGACCCCGGGGACCTCGGCCGCGACCGCCTGCAGCGCGCGGCTGAACGCGGGGGGCGGCGGGAGGTCGGGGTTGCCGAGGCTGAAGTCGTAGACGTTCTCCGCGCCGTGCTCGCGCTTGAGCGCAGCACCCTGCTCGAACATGCGCCGGATCCACGAGGCCGACTTCATGTACTCCGCGACCCGGGCCGAGATCGCCATGGACTTTGCCCCCCCTCGAGGGCCCCAGAAGACCACACGGCCTACGGAGGCGCCAGGCAGACCCCGCAGTCCTGGCGCCGCGCGCGCCCTGCGTCCACAGTGCGGTATGCGGATCTGGATCGTCGCGGGCTGCACCCTGCTCTCCCTGGGGCTGTTGGTCGCCGGGTGCAACGAGAACAACCACTACCCCTCGAGCAGCGGGACCGGCTCGAGCGCGTCGAACAACCCTGGCGACACCGCGCAGGCGCTGCCCCCGGCGTTCTCGGTAGGCCTGGAGGTGCGCGACGAGGCCGGCGCGCCGGTCCCCGGCGCGCGGGTGAAGGTCGGCACGACCGAGTTCCTCACGGACCCCAGCGGGAAGGTGACCCTGCCCAACCTCGACCAGCCCGTGCTGGCGGTGATCGAGGCCACCGGGTTCTTCCCCGAGCCGGTCGCGGTCGGCCGCGGGGATGTGGCGCAGGTCGTGAGCGCGCAGCTCTTGCGGCGCACGGGGCCGGGCGGCGAGCGGCGGGTCGTCATGCACTTCGGCGGCGACAGCATGCTCGGCCGGCGCTACACCGACCCCGACGAAGACGGCCTGATTCGCGTGAGCAAGACCGACGGCGGGGCCCAGGCGCGCGAGGTGGTGGCCGCCCTCGCGCCGCTGTTCTCGCTCGCGGACGTTCGCGCGCTCAACTTCGAGTCGCTCGTCGCCGACCTGCCCGCGTCCCTGGCGTACCCGCGCAAGCGCTTCCTGATCCAGTCGCCGACCGCCACAGCCGTCCCCGCGCTGCAGCACTTGCTGGCGAACGTCGTGAACCTCGCCAACAACCATGGCTACGACTGGGAGGGGTCGGGCGTGATCGCGACCCTCGGCGCGCTCGACAGCGCCGGGATCCCGCACTTCGGCGTAGGGACCAGCGAAGCCGAGGCCGGGGCCGCCCTGACCACCACCGCCGGCGGGCTGAAGATCGGGTTCCTCGGCTACACCACCGTCAACGGCGACTTCATCAACGACGCGCTCCCCACCGACGCGGCCTCGGTCCCGAGCAACCTCAGCCTCGAGGAGGCCTGGAAGTACGAGCAGCGCAGCTTCGGCTTCTCCCAGGGATCGGTCGCGATCGCCGTGTCGCCGCGCCGGGCGGGTGAGGTGTGGCGGTTGTTCAAGGCCGAAGAGGACGGGGGGCTGAGCGGGGCCGTGCTCGACGCGTTCTGGGCGCAGGTGCGCATGACCTACCCCGAGCTGCAGGACCTGGTCGCGCGCCGCGGGCACGGCGGGACCAACGCCTTCAGCCCAGCCAAGGTCGCCGCGGACGTCGCGGCCCTGCGCGCCTCGGGACACGACCTCGTCGTCGTGCAGCTGCACGGCGGCTTCGAATACGCGGAGCAGAAGAGCCAAGTGGTCGAGCGCGCGAGCCACGACGCGATCGACGCTGGGGCCGACCTCTACGTGGGGCACCACCCGCACGTGCTCAACGGCGTTGAGCTCTACAAGGGCAAGCTCGTCGTGCACAGCCTGGGCAACTTCTTCTTCGACCAGAACTTCTTCGTGACCTTCGCCTCGGTCATGCTGCGGGTCGTGTTTCAGGAAGGCACCCTGCTGCAGGCGCGGCTGTATCCGCTCACGATCGACGACTACCGCACCGCGCCCCTGGTGAACGAGGCCGCGGACTACACCCTGCGCCTGCTGAGCGAGCGCAGCGAGGTCCCCGCCCGCGCGGAGCGCGGGAGCGACCGCGCGGTGCGCTACGTGGTGCGCCCCCGCGACCCGAACGTGGTGATCCCCGAGTTCGTGCGCGAACACAACACCGCGCGCCTGATCGCGCCGGTCACGAGCGCGACCCGCGTGGCGGTCTCGCTCCAGCCGGCCGAGGTCGCCGACCTGCCGGGGGCGGCGCTGACTCGCTCGCGCGGCCCCGCGGGCGAGAGCCTCGGGCTCGAGCTCGGGCGCGACCTCTACGGCTGGGGGCACTTCGAAGACCTGACCGCCGACGGGATCGCCGACGGCGAGACGCACTGGATCCTCAACCAGTCGACCCGCCGGGTCGAGGCCCTGGCGGGCGCGCCCGACGGGTTCTCGGTGCTGCGGGTGCGTCGCCTGCAGACGAGCACCCAGAACGTCGCGGTGACCCCGGTGGCCCGAGCGCCGCTGCTCCGCGTCCGGCTCTACACCGAGAGCGGCGGGAGCTACACCCCGGCCAGCGACCCCGCGCGCTACTCCCTGCGCTTCAAGTACCGACTCAGCGGCCTGGCGCCCGTCCGACTCTCGGTCAAGCTCTACACCTTCCTCGACCCCGACCCCTTCTTGCTCCCGGACGCGAAGTTCCTGCGCGAAGACGCGCTGGCCTTCACGCCGATCGCCGACGACGCCTGGCACGAGGCCGTGGTGGAGATCCCGGACGCCACCTTCGCCCCGGACCCCGAGGGCAACTTTCCGGTGTTCGCGCTCCCGATCCTGAACCTCGACCCCGCGAGCACGCCCGAGGCGCTGCTCTTCGTGGACAGCTTCCAGTTCCTCGAGTGGCACACCGCGGACACGCTCCCCGACGGGTTCTACGGCGTCGACGCCGTGCGCCCGGTCGGCGGGGGGCCCCGCAACGCGACCCTCGAGCAGAAGTAGCTCGCAGGGCGTGGGCGGCAACGCTTCGAGCACCCGGTCCTGCGCGCCTTGAGCGACCCGAGCCCCGACAGCTTCCCGCCGAACCGCGCCCCGCAGACGGGGCGCCTCCCCGCCGGGGGGCCGACCCCGGGGGCGGGCTTTCCGCTCACCCCGGGGGGGGGAGCCCCGACGCCGGGAGGAGGGCTCCCCGCCCCGGGGCGCTTCGAGGTGCTGCGCGAGCTCGGGCGGGGGGGGCACGGCGTCGTGCTGCACGCCCGGGATCGAGCGAGCGGCCGCGAGCTGGCGGTCAAGGTGCTCCTGGGCCGGGGTCACGACCTGCGCACCAAGCGCTTCGCGCGTGAGGCGGAGCTCGCGACGAAGCTCGCGCACCCCGGGATCGTGACCCTCGTGGACGCGGACCTCGAGGCCTCTCCGCCCTGGTTGGCCTTCGCGCTCGTGCCCGGGGCGGTCAGCCTGGCTGAGCGCTGGAGCCGGCTCTCGCGCTCGGCGCGCCTCGACGTGTTGCTGCAGGTCGCGCGCAGCGTGGGCTACGCGCACGCCCAGGGCGTGGTGCACCGGGACCTGAAGCCCGCGAACGTGCTCGTCGACGGCCGCGGGCGCGCGTTCTTGATCGACTTCGGCGTGGCCACCGGCGCCGACGTCGAGCGCCTGACGCTCAGCGGGGCGTGGGTCGGGACGCCCTACTACATGTCGCCCGAGCAGCTCCGGGGTCGCAAGGAGGTCGAGGTCGGTCCGCCCGCCGACGTGTGGGCGCTGGGGGTGCTGCTCTACGAAGCGCTCACCGAGCTGCGCCCCTTCCCCGGCGAGAGCGTGGTCGAGCTCGCCGAGCGGGTCACGACCCAGACGCCCAAGCCGGTGCGCAAGCTCGACGCGACGATCGATCCGCGCCTCGAGGCCGTGTGCGCGCGCGCCCTCGCGCGCGACCCCGCCGAGCGCTTCCCCGACGGGCGCGCGTTCGCCGAGGCGCTCGAGCTCGCGCTGCGCGCCCCGGGCAGCGTCGATCGCCGCTGGCTGGTGGCGACGGCGGGGCTGGGCGTCGCGGCGCTCGGCCTGAGCGCCGCGCTCCTGCTCCAGGGCCGTGAGCTCGCGCCGGCGCCGGCGC
>JAGQRJ010000958.1 GCA_020425635.1 Planctomycetota bacterium
CGCCCGCGGCGAGCCCGGTCGGGCAGCGGATCGAGGGGCCGGTGCCGGCCGCCCTCCGCGGCGCCGTGGCCAAGGCCCAGCGCTCGAGCGACCCGCTCGCGATCAACGACCTGCGCAAGCTGGTGGTCGAGCACTCGAGCAGCCCGGAGGCGGCGCAGGCGCAGCGGGCGCTGGCCGACGTGCTCGAGACCGCCCAGCGACGCGCCCAGGCGGCGACCTCGCCCGCCGAGCAGCTGCGCGAGTGGACCCGGGTCTACCTCGCGACCCTCGACGCCGGCGAGCGCAAGGCGCTGCGTCCGCAGCTGGCCCAGCTGGTGAAGACCGTGTTCTACGAGCGCGGGGCGACCACCCACGTCGTCCCCTACGAGGTGCAGCCGGGGGACTCCCTCGCGCGGATCGCCAAGCGCAACAAGACCGACTACCGCTTCGTGAAGCGGCTCAACGGGCTGACCAAGGACACGATCCGGGTCGGGCAGAAGCTGCGGATCCCGCAGGCGCCGGTGCGGATCGCGGTCTACAAGCGCGACTTCGAGCTGATCGCGTTCTTCGGCGAGCACTACCTCTGCAGCTACGACGTGGCCACCGGCAAGGAGGACCGGACCCCCGAGGCGAGCTTCGTGATCGGCAACAAGATCGTGAAGCCCGACTGGTACGCCCCCGACGGCAAGAAGTACCTCTACGGCTCGGAGGAGAACGTGCTCGGGACGCGCTGGATGGCCTTCGAGAACACCCCCGAGCACCAGGGCTTCGGGATCCACGGGACGAAGTTCCCCGAGTCGATCGGGACCGAGGCCTCCATGGGCTGCCTGCGCATGCGCAACGAAGAGGTCGAGGTGCTCTTCGACCTGATCCCGCCCGGGACCGAGGTTCGGATCCAACGCTAGGCGGGGCTCGGGCACGAAACGAACACGCGGGCGGCCCGTCGGGCCGCCCGCGCTGCGTGTGTGGGGCGCTCAGTCGCGGAGGAAGTCGAGGTCGTCGGGCTGGGGCTCGGGCTCGCCCTTGATCACCAGGCCCTGGGGCTTGCGCACGCGACGCCGCAGGCCGCCGAGCACCGCCGGCCGGCAGCGGATCGTGTAGTCGAGGGTCTCCTCGCGCAGCTCCTTCGCGCGCACCTCGGCCAGGCCTTCGAGGTAGGCGATCGCGGCGCCTTCGCGCACGTCGAGGGAGACCTCGTAGTCGAGCTCGGTGGCGGCCGCGAGCTCGTTGACCTTGGCGGCCAGCGCCTCGGCGCCTTCGCCGGTCTTGGCCGAGACCCGGATCGTGTTCACCAGCCTCCGCTCGAGGTAGGGGAGCAGCTCGGGCTCGGCGCGGTCGACCTTGTTGAGCACGATCAGCTCGTCGCGGTCCTTGATCCCCAGGGAGGCCAAGACCTCGCGCACCGCGCGCACGTGCTCGAGGGCCTCGGGGTCGCTGGCGTCGACCACGTGCAGCAGCAGGTCGGCGGTGACCGCCTCCTCGAGGGTGGCGTGGAAGCTCTCCACCAGGTTGTGGGGGAGGTGGCGAATGAAGCCGACGGTGTCCGAGAGCAGGACCTCGCGGTTGGGGCCCACGGCCCAGGTGCGCGTGCGGGTGTCGAGGGTCGCGAACAGCTTGTCGGCCACGTAGACGTCGGCGTCGGTGAGCCGGTTCATGAGCGTCGACTTGCCGGCGTTCGTGTAGCCCACGAGCGAGACGCAGTAGGCCTCCGAGCGGCGGTCGACCTCGCGCTCCTTGCGCGCGCGCAGGTCGACGAGCTCGCGCTTGAGGTCCTGGATCCGCTTGCGCACGAGCCGCTTGTCGACCTCGAGCTGCTTCTCGCCCGCGGCGCGCAGGCCGACGCCGGTGTCGAGGTGGGTCCACAGACGCCGCAGGCGAGGGAGCTCGTACTCGAGCTTCGCGACCTCGACCTGCAGGCGGGCCTGGGGGGTCCGCGCGTGGCTGGCGAAGATGTTCAGGATCAGCTCGGTGCGGTCGATCACCTGGATCCGTTTGCCGAGCTGCTTCTCGAGGTTGCGGCGTTGGCGGGGCTTGAGGTCGTTGTCGAAGATCACGAGCTCGGCCCCGGTGGCCTCGAGCGCCTCCTGCAGGCGGAGCACGGTGCCCTTGCCCAGGCTCGTCGCGCCGTCGGGGCGATCGCGGCGTTGAATGATCGACTCCCCGCGGACCTCGACGCCCGCGGTGTCGGCGAGCGCGGCGAGCTCGCCCAGGGGCCGCTCGAGGTCGAGGCGCTGGTCTTGCCGCGGGAGGGCGGCGGCGAGCACGGCGATCGGTCGCCGCTCGGGGTCGGGGGCCTCGGTCACGGGAGGGGTCGCTGGGGACGCTGCATGAGCGCCATGGTGCGAAGTTTGGAGCTTGGGTGCCACGCTGCCGATTACCGGGATTTACGCGGACGCTGTCAGTGAAACATAAGCGGCTTGTACGTCGAAGCTTAGCTTCGCTGTGCGGGGGCCGGAGAATTCCGCGGTCCCGGATTCGGCCCGGGCGGTATATCTGCAGTGTGAGCGATGGGCTTGCAGTTCCTCCTCCCGAGCACGTGGCCTTGCTCTATCGCCAGCATGGCCGCGCGTTGCGGGCGTACGTTGGCTCCCGCGTCCGCGACTCGGGGGCGGTGGAAGACATCTGTCATGACACCTTCGTCGCCGCCCTCGACCGTGGACTGCCCGACGAGGGCACGGGCCGCTGGCTGTTCGGGATCGCGCGCAACAAGGTCCTCAAGCACCACCGCGACCACAAGCCCGCGCGGGAGGTCGACGAGCGCGCCGCCCGCACGCCGTCGCCCGCCGAGCGCCTGGCCCTCGACGAGTCGCAGCGCGAGGTCCGCGCCGCCGTCGCCGACCTCGACCCGGACCTGCGCGAGGTGATTCGCTTGCGCTACGAGGGCGGGCTGAACTACCGCGAGATCGCGGACTACCTCGACCTCCCGTTCACCACGGTGCAGGGGCGCTTGAAGCGCGCGCGGATCGCGTTGCGCAGCAGTCTGCAGCCCGGGGGGTCGCCGTGAGCGCGCTGGGGCGAGACGAGGCCCGTGAGCTGCTGCCGCTCTACGCGGGCGGAGACCTCGACCCCGAGGCCGAGCGCGGCGTCGCCGAGGCGTTGGCGGCATTCCCCGAGCTGGACGCCGAGCTCGCCCAGTGGACGGCCCTCGAGGCCCGCCTGGCCCATGCCTTCGAACCGGCGGAGCTCGCGGAGGCCGCCGAGCCCGACGACGGGCTCCTCGAGCCTGCAGACCTGCTCCCGCTCTACGCGGGCGGGGACCTCACGCCGGAGCAGCGGGCGGTGGTCGAGGCAGCCCTCGCGACGACC
>JAGQRJ010000959.1 GCA_020425635.1 Planctomycetota bacterium
GAAAAGAAGGAGCCCGCGCGGGTGCAAGTGCGCGGGCTCCTTCCGGAGATCAGATTGGAAGTGGAAACGAAACGTGAGTTAGCTGCGGCCGCTGATCGCGTGCTCGCGGGTGCGCTTGCGCTTGCGCGGGCGCTCGGCGACGCCGGAGTCGCTCTTGCTGCGCGAGGTCTTGGTCTTGCGCGCGCCGTCCTTGCTGCTGCGGGTGCGCTTGCGCTGGGTCGGTGCGGCTTCGCCGGTCTCGGCGGCAGCGGCAGCGGCGCGCTCCGCGGCGAGGGCCTTCTTGCGCCGCGCCGCGCGGCGGGCGCGGCGGCGCGCCGCCTCTTCGTCGTCGTCGAGGGAGAGCACTTCGGCGGGCTCGGCGCGCTTCGCCTTCTTTGGGGCGGGGACGGCCTCGACGGGGGGCGGCAGGTTCGGCGCCGCCGACGCGCTGGGGGTCATGACCATGCCGCCGACCACCAGCGCCAGGGTCGCGATCACGGCCAGCCCGAACCGTCCCAGGTCGCCCGGGACCGTGGTCGCCCACTCCGCGGGGTTGCCAAAGGTCTGGATTCCGACGATCCCCAGGCCGCAGCCCACCAACACCAACCCCACCAAGACCTTCATGCTGAGCTCCTCTCGAGCGACCCCGCTCTGCCCTAGGTTTTGCGATGGGCGGGAGGCGTTTAGAGGATTTCGAGGTTTTCTGGACCGGCGGCGTAAGTGACTGCCTGGCGGCGGCTTGCGTGTGGCGGGCGCACGCCGGGGGAGCGCGTCAGCGCGCGCCCGAGAGCTTGCGGGCTGCTGCGCGTCCCCATTGGGACGCCGAGTCGAGCTCGATCACGCGCTGGAACCACGATTTGGCCTCGGGCTCTCCCTGGCGACGGAGCGCGTCGGCCAGGAGGTAGGTGGCGTCGGGGCGCTCGGAGCGCTCCGCCACGAGCGCGCGCGCCTCGCGCTCGGCCTGCTGGGGGTCGAGCTCGAGCAGGCACTGGATTCGGGTCGCGCGCCACTCCACCGAGTCGCGAAGCGGCCCCTGAACTCGCTCCAGGTCTTCTATGGCCTCGGCTTCGCGGCCCAGATGCATGAGCGCGCAGGCATGGTTGAAGCGAATGTCTTGCACCTCCCCGGTCTTCAGCGAGGCGTCGAAGTCGGCGAGGGCGTCAGCGACCTGTCCGAGGTTCATGCGGGCCACGCCGCGGGCTCCGTAGGCGCCGCCCGACTGCGCGTGAGCGGCCAGCGCGCGCTCCGCGAAGTCGACGCCCGCCGCGGGCTCGCCGCGGGCCGAGGCGAGCAAGCTCAGGTAGACGAGCGCGAACTCCGAGCGCGGATCGACGCCCAGCGCGCGCTCGCAGGCTGCGGTCGCCTGGGGGTGGCGACCCAGGCGGTAGGAGCACCCCGCGAGCACCTGCAGCGCGCCGAGGTGCTCGGGTCGCTCCTCGAGCACGGACTCCGCCAGGGCGGCCGCGGCGTCGTAGTCGTCGAGTCCCTGCAGGGCGGCGGCCTCGGCGACCCGAGCCGCGAGGTCCAGGGGGTCCGTCGCCAGGCGCTCGCGGGCCCGAGCGAGGAGCTCGGCCGGGTCGAGGCCCTCGTCGTTCAGCAGACGAAAGGGCTGGTCGAGGGGGTCTCGCTCGGCCGCGGGGCTGGGGTCGAGGCCCGGGGTGCGCTGCTGGCTCAGCCACCCGCCCAGGAGCAGCCCCCCCGCGAGCAGGGCGCCGAGGAGCGCGCCGACCCGACGCCCGCGCGTGCGGGCCGCCGAGGCGGGGA
>JAGQRJ010000960.1 GCA_020425635.1 Planctomycetota bacterium
CCCCCAACGGGCCGCAGGCGCTCGCGAAGCTGCGAGGGCTCACCCCCAACGGGCCGCGGGCGTGGCTCGCTCGCCCTCGCGGCGGAGCTCTCTCGGGGGGCGTGTGCGGGCTGACTTGGTTGACCTCCGCGGGACGTCGCGCCCCTACAATCGGCCGGCTGAGGTGCACATGAGCGAGCTCGACGAGGCCACCTACGACCGCCTGGCCTACGAGACCCTGCAGCGGATCGACCGGGCCTTCGAAGACGTGGACCCCGACGTGGTCGAGGCGGTGCCCTCGGCGGGGGTGATCAAGTTCGAGTTCCAAGACGGGCGGCGCTCCTGGGTCGTCTCGACCCAGCGCGCGGCGCGGCAAATGTGGCTCGCCGCCGAGCAGCGGGCCTGGCACTTCGTGCGCGAAGGCGACGTCTGGAGATCGACCAAGGGCGACGAAGAGCTGCTCGGCACGCTGCGCGCCCTGTTCGCGGAGCACCTCGGGCTCGAGGTCGACTTCGCCGGCTGAAATCGCGCTGGACAGCAGGCGGCGGACTCCCTTAAAACGTGCGGACCCTGGAGGCGAGGCCTCCACCCAGCCACGAGGAGAGTTGACATGTTGTTCCTGACCGAGCTCCGCGCCCCCGTCGTCGCTCCCACCCAGCCGACCCCGGCGGCCCACACCGAGACCCCGCAGCAGGTCCAGCCCTCGGCCCCGATCGAGCACAAGCCCGCCCTGAGCTTCGTCGAAGCTCCCGACGCGTGGTGGCTGACGATCGAGGTCCCCGGAATGACCGCCGAGGCCCTGGAGATCACCCTCGCCAACGGGCACCTCACCGTGCGCGGCGAGAAGCGCCTGCCCCAGGCCGAGGGCCTGGTCTGGCACCACAACGAGCGCGCCCAGGGCGCCTTCGAGCGGATCCTCAAGCTGCCCAGCGGGATCGAGCTCGACTCGATCCAGGCCGAGACCAAGGACGGCCTGCTCACCGTGCGCCTCGCCAAGGTCCGCGCGGCCGTGCCCCAGCGGATCGAGATCCTCAGCCGCTAGCCCGCGAGTCGCGCCACGCGCTGTCACACGGAACGGGCCCCGCGCTTCGCGGGGCCCGTTTGCGTTGGTTCACGCGAGGCTGCGAACCGTTCGCGACGCTGGCCAGGCCCCTTTTCCGGGGCGGGCTGCACCGGGGGGGGTTTCCGTGTAGGTTGCGGGCTGAGAGGTCACCGTGAACCGCGAAGAGCTCCGCTTCATCAACAACCTTTCGATCCTCTTGGAGTGCGGCCGCCCGCTCCTGAGCTGCTTCCGCAACCTCCAGGCGGCGACCGACGACGAAGCCTGCAAGGCGGCCTACACCGCCATGATCGCGGCCACCGAGAGCGGCAACGACTTCACCACCGTGCTCGGGGACTACCCCCAGCTCTGCTCGCGCAGCACCCTGGCCCTGCTCCAGGCAGGCCGCCGCTCGAGCTGCCTCGGGGTGCTCCTGCCCAAGCTCGCCCACCTCGTGCGCTCCACCGTCGAAGGGCACTGGGAGCCGCGCCGGCGCTTCTTCGAGACCTGGGCGCTCATGGTCGAGGCGGGGATTCCCCTCGAGGAGGGGCTCGGCGAGCTCAACCACGACTTCCGTCGCGGCCCGCTGCGCGAGGTCGCGGAGGGCCTGCGCGCGACCGTCGCCGCGGGCGGCTCGCTCTCCGACGGGGCGAAGAAGTTCCCCGAGTTCTTCGACGCGGTCTCGATCGACCTCCTCGAATACGGCCACGCGCGCGACCTCGCCCGCGCCCTGCGGGCGATCACGAGGCTGATCTGATCCGCGGGCTCCCGCTGCTGCTCGCGCTCGCGGGCGCGGCCTGGGCGCAGAGCCCGCGCGAGGCCGGCGAGGCCCTGCGCGCGTCGCTGACCGCGCCGCGCCCCGAGCTGGCCGGTCAGCTGCGCACCCCCGTGACCCTCGGCGGGAGGCGCGTCGGGACCTTGACCCTGCGCACCGACGTCGTCGAGCGCGAAGGCCAGGCGATCTACCGGATCAACGACCGCTTCAACATCGACCTCGAGCGCAGCGGGAGCGCGTCCATGACGCTCCGCGCCGACCTGCTCCCCGACCTCAGCGCGCTCGAGCTGAGCCTCGAGACCGAGGAGCCGCGGGGCGGCGACACGCTCTCCCGGCAGCGGGTCACCCTCACGCGCGGCCCCGAGGGCTGGGTGCGCACCGTGGTCCGCGGGAGCTCGGCCCCCGAGACCACGACCCTCGGCGCCGCAGAGGTCTCCCTCGACACCCTCTGGCTCACCCCGCCCCTGGGGGTCGGCGAACGCCTGGAGCGCCTGGCCCAGGCCCCGCTCGGGGCGCGGCTCTCGGCGGCGGGGCACGACGTCGAGACGGGGCAGCCCGCGTCGTGGCGGATCTCGGTGGAAGACCGCCGCTACCGCCAGGGCGCCGAGGAGCTGCAGGTCTCGCGCGCCGAGGGCGCGGCCGCGCTGCTCGCCTGGCGCGGCCCCCAAGGCCTGACCAGCCTCGACCTCGGCCCCCGGCTCTCGGCGGGGGCCGGCCTCCCCTCGGGCGGCGACTCCCCTCGGGCCCGAGTCGTGCTCTTCCTCCGCGCCATGGTCGCGGGGGAGGTCGACGGAGCGCTGAGCTGCGTCGACGTCGACGCCCTCTACCACCAGGCCGGGGGCGACCCCGCCGACGCGGGCCTGCGCGCCCAGTTCGAGCAGGCCCTGCGCGACGAGCTCCTCGACGGCGAGCGCTGGCGGACGCGGGGCTGGATCGGCCCGGCAGCCGCGCGTGGGGAAGACTTCGCGGAGTCGGTGGACGGCGAGGTCGCCGAGGTGTGGGTCAAGTCCGCGCCCGCGCGGCGCTTCGCGCTCGCGCGTCGGGGCGCGGGCTGGGTCGTGGTGGGCCTCCCGCGGAAGTAGGGGCCGGCCGCGGGGCCACTCCCGCCCGTGTCTCGTTCGCGCGCCTCCAGGAGCGCGCGCGGCGCTCAGTGATCGCGCGCGACGAGATCCAATCGGAGACCTACTGAGACAGCCGAGGACTCAAGCGCATACCTCCAATGAGCGAGGAGGCGGCGTGAAGTCCTTCACCCCTTGGGCCCTGTTCGGACTGCTGCTGGCCGCCCCCGCGCTGGCACAATCCGAGCAGGAGCAAGACCTGTTGCTGGAATACGTGGCTCAGGAGCGCGAGCTCCGTGCCCGGCAGGCCCATGCGCTCGCGCCCCGTCCCGGGGTCTACGACCCCCTGCGAGCCAAGATCTCGGCGAGCTTCGAGCGCGTCGAGGGGCACTACCTGCGCGAGGCCTCCGCGCTCCTCCTCCAGGACCACGCGATCGCAGACCGCCACGCACTGCGCGAGCCTCTGCGCGCTGCGCGCGAGGCCGCCCGCAGCCAGGGAGAAGCCCTCCAGGCCACCCCCGAGGGACCCGACCAGGAGCGGCTCCAAGCCGCGTTCACCCGCGCGCGGGTCGCGCTCTCCCGCCTCGAAGCAGAGGACGCGCGAGCGAAGCTGAGCCAGACGCTGCGCTGGCGGGACTCACCGAATCGCCGCACGAACGCCTCGCTCCGAAACGCCTACATGTCGTACATCCGCCGCGCCAGAGATCACGATCAGGCGCTGGGTGAGCTGCGTCCGGACCTCGCGGAGCTGTACTCCGCCCGGGACGAGCTGCTCAGGAAGGCTCTGTTTCGTTTCGCCAGCAGCGCGGACCTGCGCTCCCTGGTCGAACTCGAGCGCGAGCGCGATCGGCGCCTTGCGACCCAGGCTGCCCCCCCGCGCAGGAACGACCAGGTCCCCGGGCCGGCGCGAGACGAGATCGCCGGCGAAGACCGACCTGCGGAGCGAGCGCGGGCGGGCTTGATTCAGGCCCTCGACCCCTCGGCTCCCCTCGGCGCGGCGAAGGCCCCCAGGGTCCAGGCGGACGGGCCCGACGCCTCACGCCCCCCGAGCGAGCCGGAGCTGGGGCTCTCCGCCCCGGAGGACGAGGCGCTCAGCGTTGCCCAACCCACCGTCGCCGAGCTCCAACAGAGGTACTTCGCGCTCGACGGCCTCCGGGCTTCCCGGCCGCCGAGCCTCGCGGCGGACCACGGCCTGGAGCGCGACCTGGGTGAGACCCGGCACCAACTCGACCAAGCCCTGGCGCGCAGGCGCGAGCTCGAGCTGCGCGCACTCCAGAGCCGTCGGCCCATGGAGATTCAGCAACTGGTGGAGACGCTGCAGACCCGGGAGATCGCGCTGGACACGCAGCTGCGAGCGATCGCGCAAGACACGCAGCTGGGGGCCAGGGCCGCCAAGGACGTCTTGCCGAGCACCCTCGTCTTGCAGAGCGACCTCGAGGACACCGAGGTGCTGCTCGAGCAGGCGCGGGCGGAGCGCACGAGGCTCGAACTGCGCGCCTTGGGTTCGGGCAGAAGGCGCACCCTGAAAGGCGCCCTCGGGTTCATGCAGCGGCGTAAGGTCAAGCTCGAGGCGGCTCTCGAGCGGTTCGAGCGGGAGGGACGCAGGTCGCCGTGGAACCTGGTCCTCGACCTGCGGCAGACCGAAGAGCTCCTCGCGGAAGGACACCAGGCGCTGGCTCGAGTCGCGCGGTAGCGGGGTCGGCGCGCGGAGCCGGCTCACGCACTTGGCCTCCTGGGCGCGTATGCTGTGCGCCGAGTTGGAGGTTCGCGGTGAGCGATTCGGATCCTCAGTCCGCAGAAGGCGAGCGCAAGACGGCAGACCCGGAGGCCGGGCAGCCTGAAGCCGTGACCGGGCCCGCGAAGGCGGAGTCCGACCCCGACCCCGACGCCGACGCCGCCGAGACAGAGTCCGAGACAGAGTCCGAGACCGACGCCGAGACAGAGTCCGAGACAGAGACCGAGACAGAGACCGAGACAGAGTCCGAGACCGACGCCGAGACCGACGCCGAGACCGACGCCGACACCGACGCCGAGACAGAATCCGACGCCGAGACAGAATCCGACGCCGACACCGAGACCGAC
>JAGQRJ010000961.1 GCA_020425635.1 Planctomycetota bacterium
GTGGTCTTGCAGTTGGCGCAGGTGACCTGCTTGCCCAACAGGCGCCCGGGCGCGCGATAGCTCCGGGAACACCCCGGGCACTGAAATCGAATCTGGTTTGCGACGGCGGTCGTCATGGCTCTCTTCCTTCCTTCTCTCTCTGCCCTGCACTCAGCGAACACCGCGCCGATCGCAAGATCAGCACCTCCACACCGCGCGCCCCGGATTCGTGCCATCGCTGTCTATGGCCGTAGTCGCCGTAGGCAGCGGCGTTCCACCGCAGACGCGATCGTGGAACGCCCGCGCGGCGGCGTTCGCGCCGTCCCCGAACGGCCCCGCCCTGCAACTCGCGTTAGAATCCGCGGTTCACGCACGCCCCGCAGGAGCACGCACCATGGCCGAAGACCTCTACGCGCAGTCGCTGATCTACCACCGGCTCAACGGTCGGCCCGGCAAGCTCGAGGTGGTGCCGACCAAGCCCTGCGACACCCAGCGCGACCTGTCGCTGGCCTACAGCCCCGGGGTCGCCGAGCCGTGCCGCAAGATCGCGGAGAACCCCAAGGACGTCTACCGCTACACCAACAAGGGCAACCTGGTCGCGGTGATCACCAACGGCACCGCCGTGCTCGGGCTCGGGGACATAGGCCCCCTGGCAGGCAAGCCGGTCATGGAAGGCAAGGCCGTCCTGTTCAAGAAGTTCGCGAACATAGACGTCTACGACATCGAGGTCGACGCCAAGGACCCCGAGAAGTTCATCGCCGCGGTCGAGGCGATCGCGCCGACCTTCGGCGGGATCAACCTCGAGGACATCAAGGGCCCCGAGTGCTTCGAGATCGAGAAGACGCTCAAGGAGCGCCTGGACATTCCGGTGTTCCACGACGACCAGCACGGCACGGCGATCATTTCGGCCGCGGCCTTCCTCAACGCCTGCGAGCTGACGCACCGGGATCCCGCCGACGTCAAGTGCGTGGTCAACGGCGCGGGCGCCGCGGGGATCAGCTGCGCGAAGCTCTTCATTCACCTCGGCGTGAAGCCCGAGAACCTGCTGCTCTGCGACTCGAGCGGCGTGATCTACACCGGGCGCGTGAAGGGCATGAACGCCTACAAGGCCGAGCTCGCGCGCGACACCGAGCTGCGCACGCTCGCGGACGCCATGCGCGGCGCCGACTGCTTCATCGGCTGCTCCGTGGGCGACGCGGTGAGCCCGGGCATGCTGCTCAGCATGGCCAAGGACCCGATCGTGTTCGCCATGGCCAACCCGGTGCCCGAGATCGACTACCCCCTGGCCATGAAGACCCGCCCTGACGTGATCATGGCCACCGGGCGCTCGGACTACCCGAACCAGGTCAACAACGTCCTCGGCTTCCCCTTCGTCTTCCGCGGCGCCCTCGACTCGGGCGCGCGGACCTTCAACATGGAGATGATGATCGCGGCGGTCCGCGCGCTGAGCGCGCTCGCCAAGGAGCCGGTGACGCAGACCGTGTCCCGGGCCTACGGAGGCGAGCAGTTCTCCTTCGGCCGCACCTACCTGATCCCCAAGCCCTTCGACCCCCGGGTCCTGCCCTGGGTCTCGACCGCGGTCGCGCGCGCGGCGATCGAGAGCGGGGTCGCGCGCCTCGAGCTCGACCTCGACGAGTACCGCGAGAAGCTCATGCGCCAGGTCGACGCCGGGCGCACCCTGGTCGCGCTGCCCATGCAGCTCTCCCGCGGCGTGCTCAGTCGGATCGCGCTCCCCGAAGGCCACACCCCCAAGCTCGCCGAGGTCGCGCGTCGGGCGATCGAGGAGCGGATCGCGCGCCCGGTGATCGTGGGCGACGCGGCCAAGATCCGCGCGGCCATGGAAGGCCTGCCCCTGGATCGCTACGAGATCGCCGACCCCGCCACGGGAGCCGACGCGGAGCGCCTGATCGAGATCATGCGCGCGAGCCACGTGCTGGAGAACCCCTCGGACGAGGCGTGTCGTAAGGAGCTGCTCAACCCCTACGTCTACGCGACGCTGCTGACCGAGGCGGGCTCCTGCGACGGCCTGATCGCGGCGGGCGACCGCCCCTACGCGCACATGGTCAGCCCGATCCTGCGCTACGCCAGCCGACGCGCGGGGGTCAGCCGCGTGGCCGGACTGCACCTGCTGCAGCTCAAGGACCGCGCGCTGTTCTTCGCGGACACGGCGCTGATCCCGGACCCCTCGGCGGAGGAGCTGGCCGAAATGGCCATGCGCGCCACCCGAGTCGTCCAGCGGCTCGACATAACGCCCAAGGTCGCGTTCATTTCCTACGCCAACTTCTCCTCCCGCGCCGACACCGATCAGGCCAAGCTCCGCCGCGCCTACAAGATCCTGCGCCAGCTGCAGCCCGAGCTCACGGTGTTCCCGCCGGTGCAGGTCGACGTAGCCCTCGAGCCCGAACGCTTCCGCGCCCTGTTCGGCGACCGGATCCCCGACAGCGAGGCCAACGTCCTGATCTTCCCCAACCTCCACGCCGCCAACGCCGCCTGGCGCCTGGCGCGCGTGATCGGGGAGGGCACGGCGATCGGCCCCATGCTCCTCGGCCTCAAGCGCCCGGCGAACGTGCTCGCCCGCGGGAGCACCTCCGACGAGATCTTCAACATGCTCGCCGTGACTGCATTCAACGCCGAGCGCCGGAAGATCGAAATGGCCGAAGGCACCAAGACCAAGGTGTGGCGCGTCGGCGGAAGCGAGCCGGTGCAGGTCGTCGAGAACGAGGTCCGCTAGCCCGCCCGCGCGAGGCTACCTGCCCGCCGATCCCTCGGGCGCGACCGACACGGCGCTCGGGGGTGGTAGCTCGCCCTGGAGCACGAGCTTGCCCAGGCTGAACACGAGCAGCCCCGCGATCAGGGCCGCTCCTGCGGCCAGCCGCGGCCGGCCTTCGGCGTGCAGCTGCGCGCCGACGCCGATCAGCCGCGCCAAGGGCGAGAGCAGGAGCACCAGCACCCCCAGCGACCCGAGCGCCCCCGAGTCGAGGCGCAGCACGCCCTCCAGCACCGAGCGCGGCGCCACGGCGGGGACCGCGCCGCCCGGGGTGACGGCCAGGGAGAGGGCGAAGCACACGAGCGAGAGCGCGACCGAGAGCCCCACCCCCCAGGTGGTCAACCGCGCAGCGCGAGCCATGCCATTTTTCCTCCCATGTAGACGAGCACGGCGACGAAGGCCCACGCCAGCCAGCGGGCGTTGACCTTGGGCGCCAGCCTCCCCCCAGCGTAGGCCCCCACGGCCATGCCCAGCACGCAGGGCGCGGTCAGGTCGGTGCGCAGGCTGCCGCCGGCGTAGTGCACGGTGGCCGCGCAGGCGGTGCTGATCCCGACCATGACGTTCGAGCTCGCGAGGGCCACCCGCATGGGGACCCCCATGACCTCGGTCATGAGCGGGACCTTGACGGGCCCCCCCCCGATCCCCAGCGCGCTGCTGAGCCCGGTCAGCCCGCCCAGGAACATGCCCAGCCCCTGGCGGCGGGGCCAGTCTCGGGCCTCGGGCTCGGCCCAGCCCGCGGCCTCGCTCGGGGGTCCAGCGCGCAGAGCTCGAAGCTCGCGGAGCACGATCCGGTAGGCCGCGAGCGCGACCAGCGCCGCGAAGCAGCCGCGCAAGACGGCCTGCGGGGCATAGAGCGCGAGCCCGGTCGCGAAGACCGCGACCGGCGAGGCCGCGACCTCGACCAGGATCACGGTGCGCAGGTCCGCGAGGCGCCCTTTGTCGAGGGCCACGGAGCCAGCCCCGGAGGTCGCCACGCAACACACCAGGCTGGCCGCGATCGAGGGCGCCATGTCGACCCCGAAGCCGAGGTTCAGCAGCGGCACGACGAACAGCCCGCCCCCCAACCCGAGCAGCGCGGCCAGGGCGCCGCAGGCGCCGCAGCTGAGCAGGAGCAAGAGGGGCGAGGGATCCATGGGCCTCCAGTCTCGCATGTGACCCCCCGCTGCCCGGCCCCGGACACAGAACCCCGGTGCCCGTCTCACCCGTGGGTCGCATGCCGAGCGTTGGCACAGATCTCGGTTCGTGCGCGGGACCCTGCCAGGCGTCGCGGGGCCGAATTACTCGTCTAAGTCGCTGTTCTCATTGAACTAGCGCGTATTACACGGCCGCTACACGCGAAGGAATCCCGCGTGCGAATGGAATGCTGGAGAAAAGAGAAAGAAATCCTCATGAACCGATCGACCTTCACCGCCCTCCTGGGGCTGGCCGCTGCATGTGCGCTCGTGGGCTGCGGCGGCGGCTCGGGCTCGAGCCGCGGCTCGACCGCCGCGCCGATCCAATCGAGCAGCCCTTCGTCCAGCCCCTCCACGGTCGCGAGTGTGCCCTCGGCCCTGGGGACGCGTGAGGCGGGGGTCTTCGGCGGGCGGGGCTACGTGCTCTACGTGCCGCAAGGGCTCCAGCCTACGACGGCGGCCCCGGTCCTGCTCGCGCTGCACGACGCAGGCTCGACCCCCGACCGGGTGCTCGACGCCTTGGAGCAGAGCGGTTGGCTGGCCGCGGCCGACGCGGGCGGCGCGTTGGTGCTCGCCCCTGAGACCCTCAGCCCTGCGTCGTGGACCGACCACGGCCAAACCCCCGCGGCGAACCTCACCGCGACGCGGGCCGAGCTCAGCGCCGTGGTCGACCTCGCGCAGCGGCTCCCGAACCACGCCGTCGACCCGCGCCACCTCCACGCCCTCGGCTTCGGCGACGGCGCGACCGCCCTGGGGCAAGGTGCGTGGGAGCAGCCCCTCGGCAGCGTGACCTTGCTCGCGGGCGCCTGGGCGGGGACCTACCGAGTCCCCACCCCGGCGGCGCCCGCCCCCGCCCAAATCGCGGTCGGTCTGCAAGACCCGGAGCTGGCGGCGAGCCGGGCTGCGGCCACCTTCCTCGGCGCTCAGGGGCACGAGCTCCGCACCCGGGAGGTCAACGCCGGGCACGACGCGGTCGCGCTGCTCAGCGGCCTGGAGGCCACCGCGGGTCTGAGCTGGATCCTCGCCCGCCCGCTGCCGGCCCCCGCGACCACGGGCAGCGGCGGCGCGGGCGGACAGCCAGGGCTGAGCACGCGCACGATCACCACGGTCGCGCAGGCAGGTCTGCCGTCGGTGCAGATCGCCTACGACGTCTACGTCCCCGCGGGCTACTCGGCGCAGACGCCGATCCCGCTCGTGGTCGCGGCCAACATGGGGCTGACCCCGTGGCAGGCGCTCGCCGACGCCGAGACGATCGCGCTGATCGACTTCCGCGACCACGACCGCAACGGCGGGTTCAACTTCAACTACGACGTGCTCGGCCTCCAGGCGATCCTGCAGGACGTGCAGGGCGCCTTCAACGTCGACACCAAGCGCGTCTACTACCACGGCTTCTCAGCTGGGGCTCACTTCGGCTACGCCGTCGTGCTCGCCAACGCCAACACCTTCGCCGGGTTGGGGATCAACGCCGGCTCGCTGACGATCGCGATCCAGCAGGGGATCTTCCCCGGCCAGGTGCAGCGCCAAATCCCGGTCGTGATCCAGCACGGCACCCAGGACGCCGTCGTCCCGGTGCAGGCCGGTCAGGACGACCGGGCGCGCTTGAGCAACGCCGGGCACCCGGTCGAGCTGAACCTGTTCACCGGGGGCCACACCGTGCGCGTCGCGGACGCGCAGCAGGTGTGGGCCTTCCTCCAGGGGTTCCGCGCGCCCTGAGCGCTCAGCCGCGGAGGCGCTTCATTTCGATCGCGGTGGTGACCTCGCCGTAGCGGGGGAACTCGTTGCCCTGGGCGTGCTTGCTGTAGAGGAGCTCGCCGTCGACCTTCACGTCGAAGACCCCTCCCTTTCCGGGGTCGAGGGTCACGTCGAGCTCGTCGCCATACTTAGCCCTGAGTTCGGCGACGAGACCCGTCGCCTGTGGCAAGTAGTTTCAAGCCGCGCAGTAGTTGATGTAGACCTGCATGAGATACCTCCTGGTGCTCTGAGCTTAGCGCTGAAGGAACCAAAGGGTAGGGCGGGGTCAGACCCCGCCCTCGTCCGCGCGCCCGCACGATCGACCCGACCCGCTAGCTGTAGCGCGCCTGATACTCCGCGTAGCGACGAAGGATGTAGTCGATGATGATGTTCTTCTCGAAGAGCGGAATGTGGACGAATTGGCAGCCGAAGCCCTCCTCGCCCTCCTTCTTCTTGTGCCAGAGCACCTTCGCGATCACGTTGATCTCCTTGGGGTAGGAGTCGATCTTGAAGTCGAGCGCGATCTGGCTCTGCACCGGCGGCATGGTCGCGTCCCCGCTGGTGATGAACGCACCCTCGGGCCCCAAGTTCACGATGCGAACCGTGATCTCGTCCGACTCGGGGTCGGAGAGGTTCTTGACCTGGGCTTCTAGATCGGTATCTAGGCGCCGGTACCTACGTTTTTCCTTGCCCACTACCGCACGTCCTCACGCAGAGCGGAAATCGATCTGCCGACTATGACAGATGGTCCGGGCCGACTCAACACAAGCTGAGCCAAGAATTTGACGGCCCTGGCGGCGGCCTCAGAGCACGAACTCGCGCCCGTGGGTCCGCTGGCCGAGGATGAACTCGTGGATCGAGGCCTCGTCCTTGCGCGAGACCTGCTCGAACTGGCAGCCGAAGCCGTGTTGGGAGCCGTTGAGCCCCGTGCGGTGCCAGAGCACGCGCGCGATCAGGCTGATCTCGGGCTCGCCGGGATCGAGGCGGAAGTCGAGCACCAGGCGCGACTGACGGGGGAACAACACGCGGGAGGTGACGAACGCCCCGGAGGGGCCGAGGTTCGAGAGGAAGGCTTCTTCGGTTTCGAAGGTCTCGAGGTCCGTGATCTCGACCTCCAGGCTCACCGGGAGGCGGTCGAATCGCCGCCGATCTCTACTCACGCGTGCTCCTGAAGGACTACGGTAGTCCTCGATTCGAGACGCTCAAGTCCGAGCGCAGAGGAAAACCGGAGCCGCCGCCCTGGAGCTCCCGTTGATCAAGCGATTGCGCGGCTCTACTTGCGATCGAGCTCGAGGAACAGGATCGCGCCGCCGGCGCAGGCGGCCGGGATCACGAAGATGTTCACGATCGGGATCGCGATCAAGAAGCAGAACGAGAAGCCGTAGCCGAGGAAGCGCCATTGGTGCAGCGACCACAGGCGCATTTTCTCGCGGGTCGAGTAGGTCCGGCGCACGAGGTTGATGTCGCTGTAGTCCATGCCCGCGAAGATCGCGGGCGGAAGCACGAGCCACACCGCGCTCCCGAGGAACGGGATCAGGTTGATCGGGAGCAGGATCAAGAACAGCAGCCCCTGGAGCAAGGTCAGGAACAGCGCGTCGACCATGGCGACCACGAGGTTCGCGTAGAAGGCCGAGAACTCGAAGCGCGCGTCCTCTTTGATCCCCAGGACGACCCGGTCGGTGTGCTCGGTCAACATTTCCATGAAGGGCATGAACACGAGCTTGTAGAGCAGGCTGAAGGGGAAGGCCACGATCAGCCACAGCGAGAGCAAGGGCACGACGAGGAACACGGCCGCGCGGGCGAGCATGCCCAAGAACCACACCACCCACGCCAGCGAGCCCCAGAGCAAGCCCGTCCAGGCGTCGAGCCGCTCGGGGCCCGTGAGCTCCTCGAGCCACCCCGCGAGCGCCTTGGCGAGGAAGAAGGCGAGGATCACCGCGACCAGGTTCAGGACCAGGGGCACCACGGAGTATTTCCAGAGCGAGGGGCTGCGCACGATCCGCAGCGCGCCCCGCGGGAGGTAGGTCACGCCGCGGGTGAACTCACGCAGCCAGGACTTCCCCCCGATCAGGTTCGCGCCGGCCGCGGTCGAGACGTAGACCACCCCGCACCGCGCGCAGGTGCCGCCCTCGAGGCTCGCGAGGGTCCCGACGCCCGGCTCCGAGCCGGGGACCGACTGCCCGCAGCGCGGACAGCGCGTGCCGCGCTTGGGGAACAAGGGGTTCTCGAAGGCGAAGCGCGCGGCTTCGAGGGCAGCCTGCTCGGGGCTCCCAGGCTCGGGTGCGGAGCTACCCCCGCCAGGGTTCGGTCCGCCCTCGCCCCTGGGCGAGGCGTTGGGCGCGGGCGCCTCTGCGCCGCCCTGCGCCTCTGTCTCGTCGCTCATTTGACCCTCAGGCGGCCCCGAAAGGCTCGACCTCCGCGAGACACGGTAATCGAGATCTCGGCCCGAGGTGGGAGGCCGCGCAGCAGGCTCGCCAGCTCGCCGGGGCTGTTGATCGCCTGAGCGGCGCCGCCCGCGAGCCCCACGTGGGTCAGCACGTCGCCGGTCTGCACACCGACTTCGGCCCCTGGGCCCGCTGCGAGCACGCCGACCACGAGCACACCGCGCGGCTGCTCGAGCCCCAGGCGCCAGGCTCGGCTGGGGCTCAAGAGCCGAGTCACGAGCCCCGTCCGGTCGCGCACCAGGACCCGGTCCGGGCAGACGACGGGCGTCAAGGTCGCGCCCCGCCGCACCCCGTCGGAGCCCTCGATCGCCAGGAGCA
>JAGQRJ010000962.1 GCA_020425635.1 Planctomycetota bacterium
AGGCGCGGGGCGGGCGGGTCTTCGGGGGCCCAGGCGAAGCGCGCGCTGTCGACGTCCTGGACCGCGACGACGTCGACGTGGGCGCGCGGGCGCAGCGCGAACACGCACACCGAGAGCAGGACGGCCGCGGCGACGGCGAGCGCAGGGGTGAAGCCGCTCACCGGCTGCGGGGCCGCGGGCACGATCCGTCGCAGGCGGCGGGAGCGGCGGCTGAACGAGAGCACCTTGGCCAGCTCCGGCTCGACCTCTGCGTCGAGCGCTGGATCGGGCGCGCGCAGCCGCGCGGGGGGCGCGGCGCGGACCAGCGACTGCGACGCCGCGAGGGCCTCCGCGGCCGCGAGGGCGTCGGCGCGGCAGGGAGCGCAGCGCGCCAGGTGGTCTTCGAGGCCGGTGAGGTCGCCGGCCTCCACGCGCACGGCGATCGCGTCGGGCGACGGGCAGGGACCGGCGACGGCCGCCTCCTCGCGCCAGGGCTGGGCCTCGAGGGCGGCCTCGAGGGAGCGCTCGAGCTCGACCCGCGCCGCCGCGAGGAGGTCGGCGCGGCAGGGGGCGCAGTCGGCCCAGTGTTCGAGGAGCCCCGGGCTGCGCTGGCCCCCGGTCCAGGCGGCGACGACGACCGGCCCGGGGCAGGGGCCCGCGAGCAGCGCAGGCTCGACCTCGGTGGCCAGGCGCTCGAGCGCCCGCTCGATCGAGCGACCCCGCTGCGCGCGCTGGGCGGCGAGGGCGTCGGCGCGGCAGTCGGCGCAGCCGAGGAGGTGCTCGGTGAGGTCGCGCCGTCGGTCTCCGTCGAGCCACGCAGCCAGCGCTTCAGGGCCCGGGCAGGGCCCCCAGTCACCAGCCTGCGGTGGGGAGAAGACGTTCATAGGCGCTTACTGCATTAGTGCCCAAAGCTGGCTCCTGGGTAACCTCCAACTTCGAGATTGTGGACCAAGAGCCCTAAGCACTGTAGCGGAGGGGGGTGCGGCGCGCCGCGTCATGGGCAGATCGGGTGCCGTGCATGGCGAGCTTGGTCACCCCCCGTCACACTTTACGGCGTTACCCTGACGAGGCCCGTGAGCATCGAGGACACGTCGAGCACGCAGCTTGGAACCGCCGCGGGGGAGGACCCCCCAGCGCCGGCTGAGGCTTCGCTCGGGGAGGCGGCGCCCCCGCCGAGCGGCGCGGTCCGGCGGCCGACCGAGACCTGGGACGGACCGCCCGGGTCGGGGAGTCGCCCCGCCCTGGAGGCCGAGTCCCTGCGAGACGGCAGCCAGGTCTGGCTGGGCGTCGAGAGCGCGCTCACGGTGGTGCGCGAACTTGGCCGCGGCGGCATGGGTACGGTCTACCTCGTGCACGACCCGCGGCTGGGTCGCGAGGCGGCGCTGAAGGTGGTGCGCGATCCGACGCCAGATCGAGTCGAGCGCTTCCGGCGCGAGGCCGAGATCACCGCGCGGCTCTCGCACCCCGCGATCCCCCCGGTCTACGACGCGGGGCAGACCCGCGAGGGCCTCGACTACCTCTTGATGCGACACGTCTCGGGACGCTCCCTCGCCGAGCGCTTCGACCGCTACCACGAGCGGCGGGTGCGGCGTTCGCGCAGCGGGCGGCGCATGCCCGTGCCGCGCGACTTGCTCGAGGTCCTGGTCAAGATCAGCGAAGCGCTCGCTTACGCGCACTCGCGCGGCGTGCTGCACCGCGACCTCAAGCCGCAGAACGTGCTGCTCGGACCCTTCGGTGAGACCGTGCTCCTCGACTGGGGCCTGGCCCTCGACACGAGCTCGGGCGAGGAGGTCCGCAGCGAAATGGTCGGTACCGTGGGCTACATGGCGCCCGAGCAAGCGCGCCGGGAGCCGGTCGACGCGCGGGCCGACGTGTTCGGCCTCGGGGCGCTCTTGACCGAGGCGCTCACCGGGCGCTTGCCGGCCGAGGGCGAGACGGTGAGCGAGGTGCTCGAGCACCTGCGCGCAGGCGCGGTGCGCCGCCCGTCGGAGCTGGTGCCCGACCTGCCTCCCGAGCTCGACGCGATCGCGGCCCGCGCGACCGCCGGCGACCCGGCCAAGCGCTACCCCGACGCGGCTTCCTTCGGCGAGGACCTGCGCAGCTACCTGGCGGGGCTGCCCGTGTCCGTCTACCGCGAGTCGCCCGTGCGTCGGGTGCGGCGCTTGCTCGCGCAGCACCCGACCCTGGTGGTCGCGATCGTGCTCGGGCTCGCGGGCGCGACCTTGATCGCGCGCGCGCGCGCGTGGGAGCGCGCGGCGGTGATTCGCGAGGCGCAGTCCGAGGTCAGCTCGCTGCGCCGTCGCGCCGCGCAAGGCCTCGGCGACCCGCTGGGCCACGCCTGGGGGCTCTTGACCGCGGGCCGCCGCTGGTACGCGCTCGCGCCGGACGACCCAGACGCCAAGCGCGCGCTGCACGTCGCGGCGCTGCGACTCGGCGACCTGGCCCTGGAGTCGGGGCAGTGGACGCTCGCGCGCCGCGCCTACGGCGAGGCCGCCGGGCTGGGGATCAACGACAGCCTGATCGGAGCCAAGCTCGAGCGGGTCGCGCAGCACGAAGCCGCCGAGGTCGAGTATCGCCGCGAGCGGATCGAGCTCGCGCTCGAGGTCGTCGACACCTGCGAAGAGCCACCGCGCGCGGCCCTCGACGAGCTCGTGTTCCACGGCGCGACTCGGGGAGGGCTGCGGCAGCTGCTGCGCGCGCTCGAGCTCGCGGCGAAGGACCTCGCCTGGGCCGAGGTGCGCCTGCTGCTCGGACAGGCCGATCTGGCCCAGCCCAAGGACCCGGGGCTGCTTCAGCTCAACGAAGCCTTGATCGAGCTCCGTGAGCGCGCGCCGACCGAGCCCCTGCTCAAGGCGCACGCAGACGCGCTGGCGCAGGCGCGCGCGCGGGCCGTCGAGCGGGCGCGCGCGCAGGGGCTGCAGGTGGCCGACTATTGGGCGCTGCTCGCGCTGCGCCAGCGCGAGGCGTGCGTCGACTCCTTGCGCCGGGGCGCGGCGCTGATCGAGGTGCTGCGACGCCTCGTGCGCTTGGAGTCCGCCCAGCGTTCGGTGTTCCACTACGGCTGCTTCGTGGCCGACCGCGCGAGCGCCCTGGCCGCCGCCGAAGTCCTGGTCGATCTGGGTGCGGGGCGGTCCGCCTTGGGGCCGGTGGAGAAGTATGGGACGGACAGCGAGGAGGCCCGGGCGATCCTCGCGCGGCTGAGGGAGCGAGCGCGCTGATCTTGCGTGGGGAGGCCTAGCCTCCGTCTTGCGGCGATTGCGAGACGTCTCCTGGGTCGCTTCGCCGGCGCCACCCAATCATCTCGGGCGCCTTCGTCCGACCTCTCTTCCGCCAGAAGATCTAAGCGCCACCTGCGAAGGCGCTTAGTGCTCGGAGGCGGCGGCCTGCTTTGAGCAATGCGATAGGCGCTCTAGCGACTAGGACGCAGATTTGCCGGGCCTTGACCTTCGCCGAGGCGCAACTCGTTGCCGATCAAGGCCTCCTTCGCGAGGGCGCCTTCGCCGCGCGCTCCACGCGCCGAAGGCGCGAAGCACGTCGAGGCGGGTCAAGCGCTTCGCCAAAAGTTTTCTTGGGAGAGATTCGAAACGCTCCTCCCCAGACTCTCCACCAACGGGTCGCTGGCCTGATTCCGCTAAGGAAGTTTGTCCAGAAAGCTGAAAGCGTTCCTCCACAGCGACGCCTTG
>JAGQRJ010000963.1 GCA_020425635.1 Planctomycetota bacterium
CCCCGGGGCGAGGGGGGCCGCGGCCGCGCCGGCGGCCGCTTGCAGGCTGGGGTAGGCCATGAGCGCGCCCCGCGGGAGCTCCGCGGCGCGTGAGCCGAGGGGCTCGACCCACCAGCCGTCGGGGGAGGGGGCGAAGCGCACGCGGAAGTCGGTGCCCGGGCGACCGGCCGACACGCCGAACCACGTGCGCAGCAGGTCGGGGAGCGCGTTGCGCTGGGTGCCCACGGGGCGCGCCACGTTGCAGGCGATCTTCTTGAAGCGAAACAGCCAGGCGTCGCCCCGCGGCAGGCGGACCTGGACCTCGCCCTCGAGCAGGTCGGGCCGCCGGGCCCGGTCGGGCAGCTTGAGGATCGGGTCGCGCTTGTTCGAGATCACCTTGGCCTCGAAGGCCAAGCCCTCAGTGTCCTCCCGCCGCCGTCGGCGGTACTGCGCCAGGCGCAGGTCGACCAGCTCGGCGGTCAGCGCCGCCAGGGCCGCCGCCGCGGGGGCCTCCAGCGCGGGCAGCCGCGAGACCAGCCGCTCCTCCTGCACGCGAAACCAGCGCCCCTTGGCCCAGTGCTTGACCGGGTTCTTGGTCCAGTAGGCCAGCCAGCGCGCCTCCGAGACGGGCGGGTCGGCCAGCTCCTTGACCCCCTCCAGGTCGCGCACGAGCTCGGGCTGCCGCGTGAGCGTGTAGCGCGCGCGGCGGGCCAGCTCCTCGAGCCCGAGCCCCGTGAACAGCGCCTCCTGCTCGAGCAGCACCTGCAGCGTGACCATTTTGTAGGACTTGGTCATGGAGGTCTTCTCGAGCTCCAGCAGCCACTCGCCGCAGCGCGCGAAGGCCGCCTGCTCCTCGGCGCTCAGGTCCCCTTCGTCCGCGAGGAAGGCCACCCACCCGCCCTTCAGGCTCCGCGCCGGGTTGAGGCCCAGGCGGTAGAGCTCGCCCACGGTCGGGCGCTGGTCGCGGCCTTCGCGCAGCTCGCGATACACCCGCACCAGCTCGTTGTGGTCGCTGCGCGGGAGCAGCTGGCGCAGGAGGTCCTTGGCCTCCAGCTCGATCTGCACCGAGCAGCCCGGAGGCAGCTCGGGCGCTTGGTCGCGCGCGAGGAACTCGCGCACGGTGGTCGCGCGCTCGCCCAGCGAGAGCAGGGTCCGCACGCGCTCCAAGAACACGCGGTGGTTGCCCACGAAGTCGATCACGGTCAGGGCGGTCTTGCCGGTGGCCGGCGAGGTTCGTAGCCCGCGGCCGAGCTGCTGGAGGAAGACCACGGGCGACTCGGTGGGGCGCAGGAACACCACCCGATCCACCGCCGGGAGGTCGATCCCCTCGTTGAACAGGTCGACCGCGCACAGCGCGTCGAGCTCGCCCCGCCCCAGGCTGGCCAGGCCCTCGTCGCGATCGATCGCGCCCTCGCCCGTGTGCACGGCCTCCACCCGCGCGCCCTGCTCGCGCAGCCAGTCGCGCGCGAAGCTGGCGTGGGCGATCGTGCAGCAGAAGACCAGGGTCCGCGTTCCCGGGTGCTCGCCCCAGGCCCGCCACAGGCGCTCCATGCGCGCCTGGGTCTGCGCCGCGCGGGCCAGCTCGGCGGGGTCGAAGCGCCGGTTGCGCCAGGGGATCGAGGCCGGCGCGTAGTCGATCGTGTCGGCCTGGCCGAAGTAGTGGAAGGGCACCAGCGCCTCGTCGCGGATCCCGCGCCCGAGGTCGGCCCGATACGCCTCGTGGTCGTCGAACAGCCCGAGCAGGTCGGCCTCGTCGGCCCGATCGGGGGTGGCCGTGAGCCCCAGCAGGAAGTCGGGCTCCAGCCGGTCGAGGATCCGGCGGTAGCTGGGCGCGGCGGCGTGGTGGACCTCGTCGATCACCACGTAGTCGAAGGCGCGGGGGTCGATCCGCTCGAGGTGCTGGGGCCGGCTCAGCTTCTGCACCGAGGCGAACACGACCTGGGCGTCGAGCCGGGCCTGCGCCCCCTGGAACCAGCCAAACGACGCCTCGGGCAGCACCCGGCGAAAGGTCCGCGCGGCCTGGCGCAAGAGCTGGGCCTGGTGCGCCAAGAACAGCACCCGCGGCGCCTGCTCCCCCGCAGCCCGGCGGGCCTGCTCCACCTGCGCCACGTCGAAGGCCGCGAGGTAGGTCTTGCCCAGGCCGGTGGCCAGAACCACCAGCGCCCGCGCCCGCCCGCACGACCGGGAGCGCTCCAGGGCGTCGAGCGCCTGCTCCTGGATTGGCCGCGGCGTGGGGGGCCCGGCCAGGGGCTCGGCGTCCTCCTCCCCCAGGGGCAAGGGCAGCGGTGTGGCCTGTGCCGCGCGCTCGCGGTAGCGCGCCAGCCAGGCCTCGTCGAGCGCGCGGCCCCGGTCCCACCAGCGCTGGTAGCCCTCGACCACGGCTTGCCAGGCCGCCGGCTGCGCGTCGCGCTCGAGGCGCAGGTTCCACTCGACCCCGTGGGTCAGGGCCGACCATGAGAGGTTGCTGCTGCCCACGAAGGCCGTCCCGAACCCGGGGCCCTCGAAGCGCCACGCCTTGGGGTGAAACGAGCGGCTCCCCGCGGGCAGGCGCGCGGTCTCCACCACCCGCGCCTCCAGCGTCCCCGGCAGCCGCGAGGGGTCGTCCTCCTCGCCGTCGGCGGTGGCCTCCACCAGGTCGAGCAGCCGCCTGAGCGCGCGCTCCTGGGTAATGTGCAGGTAGTCGCCCGTGAGCACGCGCACCGTGGCCCCCCGCGCCAGGGCCGCCAGCAGCAGCGCGTCGATCCGCTCGAGCCCGCTCTCCTGGGCGAAGGCCGCCAGGATCGAGACCACCTGCGCCCCCCGAAACAGCGGCCGCAGGTGGGTCAGGAACGGATCCTCGGGGCCGCCCTGACTGAGCGGCGGCGCCGGGGTCCGGAGGTAGTTGCCCTTGTGCGGGATCGCCAGGCGCACGCCGCCGCGCGGATCGGGCACGTCGCCGGCGTAGCGCGGGATCACGTGGACGTGCAGGTGGAACACCGTCTGCCCCGCGGCCTCCCCCGCGTTGAAGCCGACGTTGTAGCCCTCGGGTCTACGCTCCGCGTCGAGCTGCGCCTTGACCTCGTCGACCAGCTCCAGCACCGCGAGCTGCTCGTCCCGGGTGGCCTCGAACCAGGTGCGGACCAGGCGCTGGGTGACGACCAGGGTGTGCCCCGGGCTCACGGGGTAGCGATCGCGGAAGGCGAAGGCGAGGGCGTTGTGCGCGACCCACGCGGAGGGAGGGACCCGCAGAAAGGGAGACCCCGGGTCGGGGGCCTCCGAGGCTTGGTCCTCAGGCGGGTTAGTCACAGGGAGACTCTACCGGGTCGTCCGTCTGCCGTCGCGCAGGGCTACCTCGTTGGGCAGGCACGCTCCGTGCCGGAGGGCTGGAGGCACCTCGAGACCCCAGCACCGGGCTACTGGTCGGGCAGTGGAATGACGATCGTGGAGTCGGAACCCAGGGCCCTCAAGTGCACAGCGTCCCAGCGGATCTCATGGACCACGAGCGGGAGGTCCTCGTCGGAGTCAACCTCTCGGAGCGCCTCACCAACTCGATAGACCCCTCCGTTCAACACCGCCGCCTCATACGTGGAGTCGTCCACCGCGCCTGGGCTCTGAGCGTAGGTCACGGTCCCCTGGAGCGAGACCGAGACGGCGCGGTGCCCGGGAAGCTCGACGGAGTGACTCGGTGCCGGCGGAACCATCGGCACCGGACCGCTTCCGCTTCGAAGCAAGAAGTAGGCACCCGCGTGTTCGAAGCGGAGGGCGTGTTCGGCTGCGATCTTGGACATGGCCTCGAGGCAGTCCGTGGTCGAGACTGAAGCAGAGATCCGCGAGGTGACGTCGCCGGCGATCACGAATTGGCGAACCGGGGAGCAGTCCGCCAGGAGGCGGAACCAGGCAACGGCGGGCGCCCCTCGTGCCTCTAGCCGGAGCCCGGGATCCGGGGCGCGGTAGGCCGGCGTATCGCCTTGGAGGTGGCCTAAGGGGTCGAAGTCGAAGTCCCCCCAGCCGGCCGGCGCCTTCGTCACCAGCAAGAGGCCGTCACGCAGCCCGATCGCGAGGTTCGACGTCCGCGCTACGGCCTGCAGGCAGGGGAAGATCCCGTCGAAGAGGCCCTCCCCCATGCCTCCCCCAAAGCAGCGAAGCGTGACGACGTCGTCGATCTCGGAGTCCATGACCAGGTGCAGGCCAGCGTAGGTCGCCAGGAGATTCAGGACGGCTCGCAGGCGGGAGCGAGTGAAGGACATGTGAAAGCAGGCGATTTGACCGACGTGGACGTTTCCTGCCACGTCTTGCATGGCCTCGCAGTTGTAGGTCTTGGCGATCAAAGCTACGGCCAGCTTCCATTCGATATTCCGGAATCGCTCGGTGACGGTGACGTCGACGTTGGGATCCACGAAGATCTCGACCCCGACCTGCTGCGCGATCGTCGTCATGACCTGGGCCAATGGTGCGTCCGTCACGTCGAGATCGATCAAGGAGCGGCTTGACGCAGACTCGTCTTCGGGGGAGCCAGGGATAGGGAGCTCGTCGTCGGGGTCCTGGGGAGTGCGACTGTCCGAGGACGAACCCTCGTCGGCAGGGGGGAGCTCTTCCTCGCTCAGGGTCAGTTCCCCGGGCGAGGGTCGAGCGTGGTTGGGGGTGTTCCAGCTCAGCGGCCTTAGGACCAGGGGCTTGGACTCAGACCCCGCAGGACGCGTGGCAAACTCGGGGCCGTCTCCCTCTTTGCGGGAGAGTACGACCGCGCTGTCCTCCCAATGGGCCTTCAGTCC
>JAGQRJ010000964.1 GCA_020425635.1 Planctomycetota bacterium
CCCCGCCTCCGCCGCCCCCGCCGGTGTTCATGCCGGCTGACCCCCAGGGCTTCGTGCTCTGGGACGACCGGGAGCACGTGGCGACGCCCGAGCAGGCTCCGCCGATCCTCATGGAAGAGACCGTGATCATCAGCTAGGGCGACCTGGCAACCGAACCGAACGAGCGCCGGCCCTCTGCCGGCGCTCGTCTCGTTTCCGGACCCAGGCGGAGTAAGCTAAGGGCGTGGCTCCGCGGATCAGCGCCCTCGTCCCGTCCTACAACCACGCCCCCTACGTCGGGGACGCGGTGGAGAGCGTCCTCGCCCAAGTCGGCCTCCCGCCGGGCGCACTCGAGGTGGTGATCGTCGACGACGGCTCGACCGACGGCTCTCCAGAGGTCCTCCGACGCTTCGCCGACGACCCGCGCGTGCGCCTCGAGCTGCGCGACAACCGGGGGATCTCGCCGACCTTCCAGCGCCTGCTCGAGCTGGCCGAGGGCGAGTTCGTGGCCTACTGCTGCTCCGACGACCGCTGGCACCCCGAACACCTCGCCCCCGCGCTGCGGGCCCTCGAGGAGGCCCCCGACGCGGCGGTGTGCTTCGGCCGCGCGCGGGTGGTGGACGGACAGGGACGAGAACACGCCGACTCGATCTTCAGCCCCCTCCGAGACCCTGAGCACCCGCTGGCCTCCCTCCTGCGCGACGGAAACAGCCTCTGCTTCGTAGCCGCAGTGTTTCGGCGCGAGCTCGCGCTCGACGCCGGCGGCTTCGACTTCGGCCTGCGGGTGCTGCAGGACTACGACCTCTGGCTCAAGCTCGTGGCGCGAGGCCGCGCGCTGTTTCGCGCCGACCCGAGCGTGGACTTCCGCTGGGACGGCAACAACGCCTCTGGGCCTGCGGCCTCGCTGCGCAAGCGCGAAGACCTGATCCGGGTCCTCGAGCGCGCGCTGAAGACCTCGGAGCTCCTGAGCACGGACCCCGAGCTGCGCAGCTCGGTCACGGCCCGAGTGCGCCGCTCCCACCTGCGCGTCGCGCGCCGAGTCGGCGACCGCGCCAAGCGCCGCGAACACCTCAAGCAGGCGCGGGCGCTGGGCGCCTCATGGTGGAAGACCGTCTTCTAGCAAGCCGTCGGAGCAGGCCGTCGAAGAAGCCCTGGAGGGGCCTGACCGGTGCTCATGCCTGACCGAGCGGAAGCGGCCTCCCGTTGCGCGCCCGGCGGCGCTGCTCGCCTGGGGTCAGGCGACACGCGTCGCGGGCCGAGCACGTGTCACACTCCTTCGCCTCGCGCGGTCGCGCGGCGACCCAGCCCTCCGCGACCGCGCGCACGGTGCGCCGCACGTGGCCCTCGGTTCGCTCGAGGGTCCGCTCCAGCGCCACGGGGTAGAGCGTGAAGCGCTCGCTCGGCAAGTCCGCCGCGCGCGCCGCCTGCGAGGGGTCGATCACGCCCGTGCGGCGCCTCGCTCCAAGGGCCGCGAAGGCCGCGCCCAGCGGCTCGAGCCCGAACACCCGCTGGATCGCGAGCAGGTAGAGCGGAAGCTGCACGCGGTCGCCCTGGTGCATGGCGTTGAGGTAGTCGCTGTCGACCTCCCGCGCCCCGAGCTTGTAGTCGGTCACGAACGCGCCCAAGCGCGACGGGTCGCCCTCGAGGGCGACCACGTCGACCCGGTCGATCGCGCCGCGCAGGACCGCCTTCCCCTCGAGCTCGGGCACGTCGACCTCGAGCGGGCCCGCGACCGTCCCCGGCCCGAACGCGCGCTCGAAGCCCCAAGGCTCGAGCTCGGTCGCCCGCAGGAACGCGGGGTCGTCGTCGCGCACGAAGTGCAGGACCGCCTCGCTCGCGCGACGGAAGAAGGTGTCTTCTTCGAGCCCGATCTCCAGCTCGCGCGCGCCATGGGTGAACGCCTCGCGCAGGGCGTCGTGGGGGTCCAGCCCCGCGGCATAGACCCGCTGCAACGCCTCGTGCACCACCGTCCCCTGCCGACGCGCGTCGAGCCCCGAGCTCGCGAGGTCGTCAGCGGGCCGCGCCCGCAGGCGATAGTGGACGAAGTGCCGAAAGGGGCAAGCCGCAAAGGCCTCGAGCTCCGACGACGAGTAGACGTGGTCGAGGGCCGCGCGCGGATCCTCGCCCGTGAGCCGATCTTGCCCGACCCAGGCCAAGGCCTGGGTCGCGCGGTCGCGTTCGCTCGGCTCCTCGAGCAGGCGCGCAAACAGCGCCCGCGCCAGCGCGGCTCGCGCAGCGCTCGCTCCGCTCGGCTGCGCCGCCGAGGAGACGTGGCGGTAGGCGAAGCGGCGCAGGCCGACCCGCGTGCTGCCCGGCTCGGCCCCGATCGCGTCGGTGAGGCTCCGCCGGGTGCAGGCGTGGGCCCAGGCCGCTGGGGTGAAGCACGCCCCCGCCGCCGCCAAGAAGCGCGAGGGCTCTTGCGTGGCCCCCGTCGGCGAGCAGCCGGGGTAGAGCAGCCAGAGCTCCCGCCGCGCGCGGGTCGCCGCCGCGTAGAACAAGAAGCGCTCGGCCCCCAGCCTGTCTTCCGCGGTCGACAGGTGCAGCGAGCTGATCCCCCTCGAGCGCGCCCCGGTCAAGCTGCGCCGCGCGCCCTCGGGCAGGTAGAGCTCGTCGCCGCCCGCTCGCGGGAACTGCCGATCGCTGAGCCCGAGGACGAGGACCAGGTCGGCCTCCCAGGCGCTCGCCTCCAGGGGGTCCACCACGTGCAAGACGTTTCGCCGCGGGTCCTTGGGCTGGATCACCGTGGCGCGCACCTCCTCCTCGAGCCGGGTCAGGAGCGAGAGCCCGAGGTCCGACCCCGGGGGCAGAGGGACGTCGAGGCGCGCGAGGTCGGCGGCCAACGCGAGGAGCTCCCGCCGCGCCGCGACCTCCTCCCGCGCGGCGCGCAACGCCTGGAGCCCAGGCGAACTCCCCAGCAGCCCGAGGCTCGCAGGGCGCAGCAAGCGCTCCCAGGCCCGGAGCACGAGCCGGCAGCCCTGGCGGGACGAAGGCTCAGCGAGCCCGGCCAGACCGCGGGCCAGGTGCAAGGCCTCGCGCACGAGGGTCCCCGCCGCCCCCCCGAGCTCGCCGGCCAGCGACTCCCAGCTCGCCTCGTGGTCGAGGGTCGGTAGCCCCTCGGCCCGGGCCGCGCTCGCGAGCCGGTCGGCCTCTTCGGGCGACAGCCCCAGGGCTGGGCAGGCGGCGGCGGTCAGCAGCGGTCGCACCTCGCAGGTCGTCGCGGCCCGCACGAGGGCCAGGGCCCCCTGGGCGAGCGGAGCGTCGGTCAGCGCCAGCCCCCCGCGGACCCGCACCGGAACTCCCAAGGACGCCCCGCAGCGCTCGAGGGCCGCGCGATACGCCCGGAGGTTCGGCGCGATCACGAGCACGTCGGTCCAGCGCCGCCCCGCCTCGGCGAGCACGAAGTCGCGCGCGGCGTGGAGCGCGAGGGCGACCTCGTCGTCCCGCGAAGCCGCCTCGATCACGCGCAGTCCGTCGGCCGTCGCGGAAGGCGTCGGCGCGGGACAGAACAGCCCCGCCGCGAGCGCGCGCAGCGCAGGAGGACGGGGGTCGCGCACGCCTGACGTGGGCCGCTGCTCCTCGGCGAACCCCAGGCGAACCAGCTGCGCGCGCACCCGCGCCGCGCCCACGAACGCGGCGTTGGTCTCGGCCCCCTCGGCGCAGGGCCACACCACGATCGTCTCCTCCGCCGCCAGGGCGAGGGCGTTGATCAGGTCGAGCTGGCGCGGGCTGAAGTCGGTGAAGCCGTCGAACACCACCCGCTGCGGGGTGTGCGTGACCTGGCCGCGAGCCAGCGCCTGCGCGGCCTGGCGACACGCGTCGGCCTCGCTAACCCAGCGCCGACGCCGCAGGTGTTGGCGGTAGCCCTCGTAGGCGCGGGTCAGCCGCTCCGCGCGAGGCTCGGGGACCCGCGCCCGGCGCAGGACCCCAGCCAGCACCCCCGGGGAGAGCCCGTTGTGCTCGACCTCCTGGAACACGCGCAGCAGGCTCTGGCGAAACCCGCGGAACTGCAGCGCCAGATCGTGCTCGGGTTCGGCCAGCCCTGTCAGCGCCGCCGCGAGCGCCGCGTCGCGCTCGCGCGCGGAGGCGACCCGAACTCCACGGCGCCGGACCAGCGCGTTGGCGAGGCCCGCGAAGGTGTAGACCGAGCCTGGGTCGCAGCGTCCCTCGCGGCGCGCGAGCTCGTTGCGGGCGTGGTCACGCGCCGCGCGAGAGGGCAACACGAGGGCGCAGCGCTGCCCCGCCCGGCTCGCCTCTACGGCGAAGTCGAGGGCGCTGAAGGTCGAGCCCGGCCCTACGGGCCCCAGGAGCAGCCTGCGATGTCCCATCCTGCGATGAACGATACGCCGGGGGTCGGACACCCAAGGGTGACGGTCCCCGGGGGTAAACTCTTGACCGCAAAGGAGTCAGCGACGAGCCCCGCGAGCAAGAACCCCAGGACCCACGCCCCACGAAGCAAGGCCAAAGCCCAGGCGACCAAGGCCAAGGCCACCAAGGCCAAGGCGAGGAAGTCCCCGGGCAAGAAGGCGAGCAAGTCCCCG
>JAGQRJ010000965.1 GCA_020425635.1 Planctomycetota bacterium
GGTCACCCGGGGGGGCTCGCCCTCCGCGCTGCCGCCGGCCTCGAAGCGCACCTCCCGCCAATCGTCGCGCCGCGCGAGCGCCCCGAGCGCCGCTCCGGCCAGGCGCAGCCGCCGCCCGGGGGCGTCGGGGCGTGTGTCTTGCAGGCGCTGGAACACGGTCCAGGCGGTGGTCACCGGGGCCTTCAGCGCCTCGCGCAAGAAGCGGCCCTCGAGCTCCGCCTCCAACCAGCCGCGCGCGTTGGCGGCCTGCCAGGCGACCTCGGTCGCCCCGGTGAAGGTCACGTCGTCGTGCCGCAGGTCGAGGGCCTGGCCCACCTGCCCGTCGTGCTCGATCCGCGAGAGCCAGAGGATCCTCGGCTGGTCGAAGCGCGCGCGGGTGGCGTAGGCGGCCTCGACCTTGGCCAGCCCCTCGTCGGAGGTGTGGGCGAAGTCGAGCAGGCGCCGGTAGAGCTCGCCCAGGGGCGTCTCGAAGCGGCCCGACTCCGTGAGCCGTAGGTCCTCCTTCTCGCGCACGTAGTCGCCGACCCTGCAGGGCCACACGGTGAACACGTGCAGGTCGCCCGCGGCCTGGGCGTCGAGGCCGACCCGGTTTCCCGCGCGCCACAGCTCGCGCACCACCTCGAGCGGGGCTGCGCGCCCGGGCAACGCGAGGCGGAACACGAGCTCCTCGCCCACGGCGTCCTGCACCTGCACCTTGACCTGGCGCGGCGCCTCGCCGCCGACCTCGACCACGCTCGTCCCCGCCTCGAGCACCCGCACGCTGTGGATCCCGCCGACGAGCGCGCCGATCGCCCCCGCGTAGACCTCGGTCTCCCGGGGGTCGCCCGCGGCGAGGAGCGCGCGGTGGACCACGCTCACGCTGCACGCCGGCGCCTCGCCCGCGGCCGCCGCGCCGAGGTCGGCGAGGGCGGCCGGCGCGGCCCCCGGACAGTGCGCGAGGAGCCCGTTGGCGAGCGCCAGGCGCTCCTCGGGCGAGCCCGCGCCCTCCCACAGCGTGCCCAGGGCGCCCTTGACGTCGCCGCGGTAGGGCAGGTCCGCGACCTCGTCGCGCACGAACGCGAGCACCCGCGCGCGGTCGTGGCCGAGCTCTGCGGCCTTGACCCGCAGGTAGTCGAAGGGCTGCCCGGACACCGGCCAGAGGCAGGTCAGGAGCGCCGCCAGGAGCGCCAGGATCAGCGCGACGCCCAGCAGGCGCTTGCGCGTCGAGCCCTCGTCGCGGCGGGGCAGGGGGCTCGCGGGCGGGGTCGGGTCGGTGGGGGGGCTCGGCTCGACAGGCGCGGTCATGGATCCTCGAGGGCTTTGGGCGCACACCGGTCAGTCGATCCGTAGAATGCGCCGCTCGCTGGAAGAGAGGCTCGAATGCTAACGCGACGCACCCCCGCACGCTGGGGCGCCCTGCTCCTGACGAGCCTCGTCCCGGCGCTCGCCCAAAGCGCCCCCCCGGCGCTCGCGGAGCAGGAGCCCAACGACGAGCCGGAGGCGACCGCGCAGACCTTGGCCCTGGGGCAGAGCTTCGTGGGGACCCTCGGCACCCAAGGCGCCGTGGGTGACGACACCGACAGCGTGTGGCTCGAGTTCGCAGAGCCGACCCGCGTCGACCTGAGCTACGCGCCCGAGGGCGGGGCGCACGCCGCAGGGACCTTCGCGGTCCACGCCCCGGGGCTGCAGCCGGTCGAGGTCTCCCTGGCGCGGGGCGCCGCGCGCTACAGCGGCTTGACCCTCCCCGCAGGGCGCTACCCGCTGCAGCTGGTCACGCGCCGGGTCAGCGGCGTGGGCTACACCCTCACGCTCAGCGCCGCCCCCGAGGCCCCGGACGCGGAGCGCGAGCCCAACGACCCTCCCCAGGCGCCCGACTCCCTGACCCTCGGCGCGCCCCGCCGCGGCTGGATCTCGCACCCGCACTTCGACAAGGACCGCTTCCGCGTCGACGTTCCGACCGACGGCGTCTACCGGCTGGAGCTCAGCCTGCCCGACCTCCAGCCCGAGGGCGAGGAGGTCGCCCCGCCGACGGGACGCTGGAAGCTCGAGCTCGCCCCCCAGGGAGAGGAGCCACGCTTCGACTACGCCCTGGACGACGTCGCCGGCACCCGCGCGGCCGACGCCGCGCCGCGCAGCTTTCGCTTCTTCCCCGTGCTCACGGCGGGCGTCCACGAGCTGACCCTCACCGCGACGCGGGGCGCGGTCGGGACCCCCTACACCCTCGAGCTCAGCGCCGAGCCGCCCCCCGCCCCGGACCCCGCGCTCCTCGAGCGGGGGCGGAAGGCGGTCGATCGCGGGCTGCGCTACCTGATCGAGCTGGACCTCGCCGCGGACCGGACCCCGTATGCGGTCGGGTCGGACGCCTGCCTGCTCCTGGCCCTGGGCGAGGGGAGCGGCGCGGAGGCGCTGGCCCCCGGGCGCAAGCAGAAGGTGGGGGAGGTCCTCGCGGCGCTCGCAGGGCGCGTGGAGGAGGTCAAGGACCTGCTCTGGCGCGGGCGAGCGGTCAAGCGCTTCGGCGACGGCGGCCTCTACGAACAAGCCTTGATCACACTCGCGCTCGCGGAGTGCTCCCTCGCCGGCTACGCGCAGGCCAAGCCGCTGTGCCTGGAGGGCGTCCGTTACCTGCTCGCCGCGCAGATCACGCCCGAGCGCACGGAGGCCTACGGGCCGCTACCCGAGGACGACCCCAACTGCGGCGGGTGGCGCTACGAGCCCAACGCGCGCGCCGGCGACCTCTCGGTGAGCGGCTGGTGCTTGATCGCGCTGTTCGCGGCGGACGTGGCCGGCGTCGAGGCCCCGGGCCTCCAGCGCGGCGTCACGCGCGCGCTGGGCTTCGTCGAGCGCTGCGGCCGCCCGACGGGCTTCGCCTACGACACCCGCGGCAAGCCGAGCTCGGTGATCCAGCAGGGGATCGGCGCGCTGAGCGGACTGCTGTTCGACCAGCGCTCGAGCGCCCTGGCCTCCTCGCTCGAGCTCCTGGACCTGCACCAGTGCGCGGGCACCCAGTCGGGCTGGGGGAAGGACTCGCCGTTCTATTACTGGTATTACGCGACCCGCGTGCACTACCTGCGCGGCGGCGCGGCCTGGCGGACCTGGCGCACCTTGACCTTGCGCCAGCTGACCGCCCGACAGAACGCCGACGGCTCCTGGGCCTCGATCCGCGACGAGGCGCGCGTGGGCTCGCGCTTCGCGACGGGGCTCGCGGTGGTGGTCCTGCGCCTGTGCCTGGGCGAGGCGCCGGCCTACCTGGACAACGAGCTCGAGGCGTTTTGACGCCCCAGGCGCCTTCCGCTCGATCCTGACTCGAGCGCGGGCCCCTCCCTGGACGAAGACCTGGGCGGCCCGGCTCCGGGCTAGCAGGCTCACGCTCCCTCAGGGGACGAGGTAGTCCAGGACGCTGCGCGAGCCTTGGGGGGGCACGTCGACGGCGAAGGCGTCCGGGGGCAGCTCGCAGGCGACGCGCAGGCGATACGGCCCCTCGGGCGCGCCGGGGGTGTAGCGCCCCGAGCCCTCGGTCTGGCCTTCGGCGAGCAGCTCGAAGCGGCGCAGCTCGGCGGTCAGGAGGTGGTATTCCAGCGCCCCGTCGAGGCTGCCGCGGAACCAGCGCGGGTAGCTGGGGTCGTCCTTGGCGTCGAGCTCGAAGCGCCCGGAGAGCGCGACGGTGACCCAGCCCTCGGGCGAGGTCTCGCGCACGGTCGCGCGCAGCTCGGCGGCGCGGACCTCGCTCCGGCGGTAGTGCGGCGGCTCGCCGCGCACGTCGTCGACCAGGTGAAAGCGCGCGAGCCGCCGCGCGAGGCTGGCGGGGGCCTGCCACGCTGCGCCGGGCCGGGGCTCGCGCACGCAGAGCGCGTCGAGCTCGGCGCGGGTGACCCACAGGTGGTCGAGCCCGGTGGCCTCGCGGTTGAAGACCATTTGGTCGCGCTGGAAGTCGCTGGGCGAGAGCTGCAGGGCCTCGGTCCAGTCGACGACGCGGGTGTAGACGTTGAGCACGCGCGCGCCGGGCGGCGGCGTGCGCCCCAGGCTGTCGGCGTCGAGGGTCGGCAGCGCCCACTCCTGGGGCCTGAAGGCGGCCAGCGCGCGCGCGGTCAGCTCGCGCAGGGCCTGGGCGCCGCGGCGGTTGTGCGCAGCGAGCAGCCGGCCGCCGGGGTCGACCACGTAGTGGCCCTGCAACGAGCGATTGCCGTCGTCGTTGACCCGATTGAGCTCGGCGGGCACGGCGAAGGAGCGGAAGAACTCACCGCCCGGGCCCTTGGCGCGCCGGTAGTCCCAGCAGTCGAGGGCCACGGGCACGAAGCGCTCGCGGAGGAGCTCGATCAGCGCGGGGTCGGAGAACGTGGACGCACGGTCCCGTACGCCGTTGCCTCAGGTGCAGCCGAGGGGGTGCCCGTTCATGGCCCACACGAAGAGCGGCCGCTGCAGCTCCGCCGCCTTGCGCCGCGCGAGGCTGAGGTCGGTCAGCCAGCCGACCCGCTGCCAGGCCTCGCGCGCGGGGCGCAGCGCGACGACCCGCTCGTGCAGGGTCGGCTCGGCGTGCGCGAGCGCGGCCAGCGCGCTCAGAGCCAGGGCGAGTCGCAAGACCATGGAAGCCTCCCGGGGCCAGCGGAGTGCAAACCGCTCACCAACCCTAACTCCCGCCGCGTCGGTCTTGGATTCCGCCGATCCGTCCCGCTGGGTCGTCCAGGAGATCGTCTCGCCGCCTGTCGGCTTGAAACGAAGTGTCTACCGCGCAGTCAGTTGAAGCGCACAAACCCCGCAAAGAGGGTCCTGGGCATGGCACGTCGGTCGCACTTCCGAGCGGAGAGAGAGCGAGAGAGAGCGAGAGAGAGCGAGAGACGAGCCGTGCCCCACTCCAGACCCCGAATCCTGACCGACGCCCTCGATCTGGCTGGCCTGCACCACGCCACCCCCCAGGACCGGCGTGCGCTCGCCTGGCGCGCGGCGCTGTGCGCGATCGTGTGCGCGATCGTGGCGACGCGGTCGGTCCCTCACGCGCTCGTCCTCGGCGCGGGGCTGGCTCCGGCGGTCGTGCTCGCGACCTGGCTCAAGGTCTCCCGCCGCGGGTAGCTCCAGCGCGCCCTGGCGCTGACGGCGGCGCTGAGCTTCAGCCTGCTCCTGCTCGCGTCGGTGGCGGGCGTGGCGCCGCCGAACTCCCCCCTCGGCTGCTGACCCACACCACCTACGGAGACGGGCAGGTCGACGCCGACGAGCGCGAGGTCCTCGAGGCCTTCCGCGAGCGCTTTCGCCTCAGCCCCGATCGGGCAAGCGCGCTTGAGCGCGAAGGCTCGAGAGCCCCGCTGCCCTCGGTGCGCCTGGCCAGACCCGAGCGGGATCTGCTGCGGGAGGGGATCGGCGAACTCCTGGCGCGTAAGCCGCAGGCCGGCGAGCGCGAGCTCCGCTTGCTGCAGCTCCTGGCCTGACCACGCGCCGGCGCGGACCGCTGCGCTGACCCTCGAGCGCGCGAAGTAGCCCGGCGCGCTCTCCTGGCGGCGCGGGTGACGGACGGGTCGCGGCCCCAGGTGTGCTCGAGCCGCACTCGAGCCGGCCCCCTCGTCTCAGCCAAGTCTGGGAACCCCTCCAGGCCCTGAGGCGAGTGCGAGGGGGCGACCGCCAGGTGGCGGCTGCGCTTACGTCGGCACTTGGCGTGCTCTCCCTGGGGCAACCGCGGTCCCCCTGCGGACCCCCAGGAGACCCCCATGCGCTTCCCCTCCGCCCACGCCTCGGCGCTCGCGCTCGCCCTCTGCCTCCCCAGCCTCGCGCTGGCGGCGCCCAGCGTCCGCTCTGGCCCGACGCTCCAGGTCGCGCGCAAGGGGCACACCGCCGTGCGCCTGAGCGACGGACGGGTGCTGGTCGTGGGCGGCGTGACCTCCAGCGCGCGCGGCCCCGGGGCCGAGCTGTTCGACCCCCGCAGCGGGAGGTTCCGCGCGGTCGACACCTCGGAGGACCGCTTTCGCGGCTACGTCAGCGCCGCGCCGCTGCGCGACGGGCGGGTGTTCATAAGCTGGACCACGAACGGCGAGACCCAGGTGTGGCTGTTCGACCCCACGACCGACGGGGTCCGCCGCGCCAGGGCAAACCTCCCGCTCCACCTCGCGCACCTGGCGACGCCCATGCAAGACGGCCGCGTCCTGGTCTCCGGGGGGCACCGCCACCTCTACGCCTACGACCCCCGCAGCGACAGTGTGTCGCAGATCGGCGACCGCTCCTCCCGCGGCGGGGACCCGACCCACACCGCCACCGCGCTCCGCGGAGGCGAGGTCGTGCTCATGGCCGGGGGCAAGTTCACCGACATGTTCAGCACCCACAGCCGCGACCTCGCGCAGCTCGTCCGCGCCAACGGCACGGAGACCTCGGGCACGCTCAAGACCAAGCGCTACGACCACACCGCGGTCAGCGTCGGCAGCACCCAGGCGCTGATCGTCGGCGGCCGCCGCAGCCGAGGTTGGTTCAGGAGCCACGCGCCCGTGGCCGCGCTGGAGCTGTTCGACCTGAACACGAAGCGCTTCGCCCGGGTCGACAGCCTGGATCACGCGCGCTGGGGCTGCGCCGCCGTCCGCGACGGGGGCGACGTGCTGATCGCGGGCGGAGCCGACCGCGCCGACGAGCTGCGCTCGGTCGAGGTCTACTCGATCCGCCTCGCGCGCGTGACCACCGAGCGCTTCGACCTGCGGGCCAAGCGCGCGTTCCACACCGCCACCCGCCTCCTCGACGGCCGGATCCTCGTCGTCGGCGGAGAGGCCGACGGCACGCGCCTGCGCTCAAGCGAGCTGATCCGCCGCTAGGGTTCGCGCCCACAGCGCGCGCATTTGCCGAGAGCACGAGGCAAGACCGAGCCCCGGGCCCTGACAGAGCTGACTCATTCGGACAACGCCGTCGTCCGCTGGACCACCGGCTGTGATTGAATGCACAACCCGGCCACCAGGCCAGTGGGACTTAGACCTGGTCCCTCGGGTGCTCCCTTACGCGACGACGAATGGCCAGCATGCAGCTCAGCTTCCCCCGGATACCCTCGAAGCGCACAGCCTTTGGAGTCGTGCTCGCCCTACTCGGCGCGGCGTTCGGGGTGTGGCTCTCCCTCCGCCCGGTCCCGGTGGGCGTGCACGTCGTGTCCAAGCAGACGGTCGTCGCGGAGGTCATGGGCACCGGCACCCTCGAGGCCCGCGTGGGAGCGACGATCGGCTCGAAGATCGCCGGGCGGATCGAGTCGATCCCCGTCGACCAGGGAGATCGGGTGGAGCCCGGGCAGGTGCTCCTGCGGCTCGACGACGCGGACCTGAGCCGGCAGGTCGACGTCGCGCGCGCGGACCACGCCGCGGCAGAGGCCGTCGTGCAGCGCGCGCTGGCGGACAAGGTCCGCTCCGAGGCGGTGTTGGCCGCGGCCCGCAGGGAGCTGGCGCGGATCCGCGAGCTGGCGAGCAAGAGCGTCGTCTCCCAGGCCGAGGCCGACGCGGCCCAGGACTCGGTGCAGATCGCCGAGGCGGGGCTGGGGGCCGCCCGGGCCGCGGTCACCGAAGCGGAGGGTCGGGTCACGGCCAGCGCGCGCAGCCTGGACTACCAAGCAGCGCTCCTCACCGAGACGGTGATCAAGGCCCCCTTCGCCGGACTGATCACCCGCCGCCACCGGGAGCAGGGGGACGTGCTCGTGCCGGGGAGCCCGGTGCTCACGTTGATCTCGACGGAGGAGCTGTGGGTGAGTGCCTGGGTCGACGAGACCGAAATGGGCCGCCTCGCCGCCGGTCAGAAGGCTCGCGTGGAGTTCCGCTCACACCCCGGCCGTGAATACGGCGGCGCGGTGGCCCGCCTGGGGCGGGAGGTCGATCGCGAGACGCGTGAGTTCGTCGTCGACGTGCGCGTCGACGACCTCCCCCAGAACTGGGCGATCGGCCAGCGCACGGAGGTGTTCGTGGCGGTCGGTCGCGCCGAGGAAGCCCTGGCCGTGCCCGCGCGGCTGATTCGTCGCGAGCAGGGCGCGCCGGGTGTTTTCGTGCGTGAAGGCGATCGCGCGCGCTGGCGCGAGGTGACCTTGGGGATCCGCGGTCGCGGCCTCGTCCAGGTGGCCGAAGGCCTGCGGGAAGGAGACGAGGTCCTCGAAGCTGGCGCGGCGCGTGCGCTCGAAGACGGCGCGCGCGTGGTGCTGTCTCCGTGATGAACCTCGCGCTGCGTGACGTCCGGCACAACCTGGGTCGGTTCGTCCTCACCTGCCTGGGCATTGGCATGCTCCTCATGATCGTGATGGGCATGGGCGGGATCTACCGCGGGATCATTGAGGACGCCACGCTGCTCGTCGACCGCGTCGACGCCGACGTGTGGGTCGTCCAGCGCGGCACGCGGGGGCCCTTCGCCGAGGTGTCTCGCGTGCCGCCGTCGCTCCAGCACCGTGTGGCCGCCGTCCCGGGCGTCGTCTCGTCGCGGGACTTCGTGTTCCACACGATCCAGCGCGAGCGCGAGGGCAAGCCCCTGCGGATCGCCGTCGTGGGGCTGAGCTGGCCCGAAGACCGAGGAGACTGGCTCCCGCTCGTCGAAGGCCGGCCGCTCGCCCAGAACCACTATGAGCTCGTCGCCGACCGCTCCCTCGGCCTTCCGCTGGGTGAGGAGATCCAGCTCGGGCGCGAGCGCTACCGGGTGGTCGGAGTCACGACGGGCATGTTGGCCTCGGGCGGCGACGGGATCGCCTTCGCCACCGTCCGCGACGCCCAGGCGATCCAGCTCGAGCTCTCAGGCGAGGCCGTCCGGCTGGAGCGGGAGGCGCGGAGGACCCGGGCGCGACGCGGCCAACTCCCCCTCGTGCAGCCCGCGCTGGCAGAGCGCGCGGGGTCCCCCAGCGCCTCGATCCCAGCCCTGCCGTCGCAGGCCCTCACCGCCGTCCTCGCCAGCGTCGAGCCCGGACGCGAGGAGGAGGTCCTGGAGACGGTCTCCCGTTGGAGCGACGTGACCGGCTACACGACCACCGGCCAGCGCGACCTGCTCCTCATGGGCAACGTCGCCAAGGTCCGCGCGCAGATCGGGCTGTTTCGCGCGCTCCTGACCGTGATCGCCACGATCATCATGGCCCTGATCCTCTACACACTGACCCTGGACAAGCTGCACGACATTGCGCTCCTCAAGCTGATCGGGGCACCGAACCGCGTGATCCTGGCGCTGATCCTCCAGCAGGCGCTCCTGATCGGGGCCGTCGGCTTCGGCGTCGCCCTCGCCCTGGGGAGCTGGCTGTTCCCTCGATTCCCCCGGCGCGTGATCCTCACCGAGCCCGACCTGGTGCAGCTCGCGGCGATCGTGGTCGCGATCTCGGTGCTCGCGAGCCTGCTCGGGATCTGGAAGGCGCTGCGGGTCTCCCCCAACGAGGCGGTCGGGTGACCGCGACGCCACCGACGCCAGCGCTCGAGACCCGCCAGCTCACCAAGGTCTATGGAGAGGGGAACACCCGCGTCGTCGCAATGCAGGACGTGACCGTGCGCGTCGAGCGAGGTGAGGTCGTGGCGCTGCTCGGCCCCAGCGGCTCGGGGAAGTCGACCTTCCTGACCGCGGTGGGCCTGATCAACCCGCCCACCTCAGGCAGCGTGTGGATCGGCGGCGAGCTCGTGCAAGAAGGTCCCCGCGCCCTGACCGACCTGCGGGCGTTCCGTCGCAGGCACATGGGCTTCGTGTTCCAGAAGTCCAACCTGATCCCCTTCCTCAAGGCCCGCGAGAACGTGCAGATCGCGCTCGAGCTCGGCTCGCTGGGATCTCGCGAGGCCCGCAAGCGGGCTCTGCAGCTCCTCGACGACCTGGGCGTCGGGGAGCGCAGCGAGCACTATCCAACGGAGCTGTCCGGCGGCCAGCAGCAGCGCGTGGCCGTGGCGCGCGCGATCGCCAACCAGCCCGAGTTGATCCTGGCCGACGAACCGACCGCCGCCCTCGACAGCAACCGCGGTCGCCAGGTCATGGAGCTCTTCCGAGAGATCGCCCGCCAGCGCGGCTCGGCCGCGATCGTGGTCACCCACGATCACCGGGCGCTCGACGTCTTCGACCGGATCTACGAAATGGAGGACGGAGTCATTCGCGAGGGCCAGGACGACCTGCACACCCGCGCCAAGCCCGACCCCCCCCCTGCGACCTGAGCCCAGCGAAGCGACCCGTCCCCTCGACCCTGGGGCCCGCCTTGCACGCAACTTGCTCTTACGCTTGCGCGACCTGGCCGCGCGACGCGCGGGGCGGGAGGGCCTGCTGCGGCAAGACCTGAGCGATCTCGGCGGCTCGCTGGTCGATCAGGTGCGCCACCTGCTCCGCCTCCGCAAGGGGGTGACTCGTCCGCCTCCTGACCCATGACCGGCGCCCGGTGCTGGCGTGGGTCCAAGCCCCGCCCCACCCAGGCCGGCCGACGCCCCCGAGCGCGGACTGCAGCCGCCTTCGCGCCGCGTTGCACCGCCGTCTCCCGCGCCCCTCCTGAGCGGCTATCCTGGCGCTCACGCCGCGGCATGGGTGCTCCGAGTCGTAGGCGTCCACGGGAGAAGGAAGCTCATGACCCCCACTGTGTTTCACCACGTCGTGGTTCCGCTCGACGGCTCAGCGCTGTCGGAGGCGGCCCTAGACCCGGCCCGTCGTCTCCTCGGCGAAGCCCAGGCGACGCTCTACCTGCTGCGGGTGCTCGCGCCGACGGAGAACGAGTCCCCGGAGGCGCGCGACGCACGGATCGAGTCGGCCCAGGCCCACCTGCGCGAGGTCGAGCGGCGACTCCAACCCTGCCAGCACGACGTCGAGCTGCACGTGCGCCACGGCGACCCTGCTGAGGCGATCCTCGCCTTCTCCGCCGACGTCTCGGCGGACCTCCTCGCCATGAGCTCGCACGGCCGCTGCGGCCTCGAGCGGCTGGTGCGAGGCAGCGTCGCCGAGCGCGTCATGCGGAACTCCCCGCTGCCCGTGCTGCAGGTCACCCCCTGCGCCCCCGTAGGCTGGGAGCGCGGCTTCGAGCGCGTCCTCGTCCCCCTCGACGGGTCCGCGCGCTCGGAGTCGATCCTGCCCCTGGCCAAGGCGGTCGCGCGCCAGTTCGGCTCGGAGCTCCTCCTGTTTCACGTCAGGGGTCCGCGGGAGGTCGAGTCCGTCGCGCCCTACGGCCCCCGCGCCGAGGCGCTGCTCGAGGAGCTCCGCGCCGAAGGCTTCAAGGCGAGCTACACCCAGGTGGAGGGGGCGCCCGCGGCCGAGATCCTCAAAGCGGCGGAGGACACCCCGTGCGCCTTGCTGGCCATGAGCACCCGGGGCGCGACGGGTCCGCAGCGCTGGATCTTCGGCTCGGTCGCCGAGGACGTACTTCGGCACGCGCGCAGCCTGGCCCTGGTGCAGCGGGCCTGAGCGCGTAGCCCGATCTGCTGCGCCGACCGAAGCGCCCTGCGCGCGAGGAGCCGTCAGCCGTGAACGGTGGCGGAGGTCGTCTGCGCCCCGTTCGCGCTGCCGAGGGTGGTGGCGACCGGGGCCTGAACGACGCTGCCCGGGGGCGACTCCACCTACGCGCAGGTCGCACCCGGGTCCTGGCTGGGATCGGGCGACGCGGCGAAGCAAACGCACCCCTCCACACGGCGCACCGCGAACTTAGAATCCCGGCATGTGGTACGCCTACTTCGATCCTCTGTATTGGGTCCTGATCCTCGTCGGCGGGGGGCTGAGCCTGTTGGCCAGCCTGCTGGTCAAGGGCACCTTCAGCGCCTACAGCAATACGCCGAGCCGCACCGGCCTCACCGGGGCTCAGGTGGCGCAGCGGATCCTGCGCGCCAACGAGATCTCCGACGTGCAGATCGAGCCGGTCGCCGGCGAGCTGACCGACCACTACGACCCGCGCTCGAGGACGCTGCGCCTCTCGCAGAGCGTCTACGGCTCGAACAGCCTCGCGGCCCTCGGGGTCGCCGCCCACGAGGTCGGGCACGCGATCCAGCACGCCAACGGCTACGCGCCCCTGGGCCTGCGCTCCGCCTGGGTCCCGGTCGCCAACGTCGGCGGCGGGCTGTCCATGATCGTGATCCTGATCGCGTTCATGCTCGGCGGCGTGCAGACCGTCGTCGGCACGGCCGCGGCCTGGATCGGGATCGCGCTCATGGGCACGACGACGCTCTTCACCCTGCTGACCCTGCCCGTCGAGTTCGACGCCAGCCGCCGGGCGCTGCGCACCCTGCGCGAGGGCGAGATCATGGACCCCGAGGAGCTGGCCGCCGCCCGCAAGGTGCTGACCGCCGCTGCCCTGACCTACGTCGCGGCCTTCGTGACCTCGGCGCTCATGCTGCTCTACTACGCCTACCGCCTCGGCCTGATCGGAGGCCGCAGGCGCGACTAGCCCGCGGCGGCCGAGTCGCCGACTCGCTCCGCTTCCCGTGAGCTTCGCGGGCTGGCGCTCGCGCTAGGCCTCGGCGCGCTCGGCGTCGCGGTCGGCGAGGAGCTGCCCGCCCACGGCGAACTCGTCGCGGGGCACGGAGTCGATCCGGCAGTAGACGCTGGCGTGCGGCTTGCCGGTGACCTGGTGCAAGAGCTCGGTGACCTCGCTCGCGATCTTGCGCCGCTGGTCGGCGCTGAGCGGGCCCGCGTTGGCGATATGGACGAAGGGCATGGGTCCTCCTGCGGTTGGGGCCGAGAGGGTCCACCGCCGAGGGCGAGGAGTCAAGCGCGGCGACGCCCGAGGGCAGCCCTGGGGCGCGCGGAGCCTCGGCGCGTTTGGCGCCGAGGACCGCTCCCAGCGTTTACAGGCGAATCCGCCAGCTGTCGGCGTGGCCGACACCCGCTACGCTGAGGCACGACTTGGCGCCTGGCGCGCTGCTTGCGGTGAGGCGCGCGGAGGGTCCCATGCGAGCTCGAATCGGCGCGGCGTTCTTGGCTCTGGCGGCGACGGCCCTCGGCGGCGACGGCGCTGCGGGGGGCGTGCCGCAAAACCCCCTCGACCCCTTCATGCTCTACAGCCCGAACGCCTCGACCCTGCGCGTGGTCCCCCTGCGCCACGGGCAGCTCCCCGACCTCGAGCAGGGCACGGCGCTGCAGCCGAGCTGCGGGAAGGGCGTCGACCCCAAGCAACCCGTCGTGGGGGTGATCCTCCACGAGGGCGCGATCCTCGCCCTGCGCGACGGCAGCGAGCCGGGCTTCTCGCGCTTCGAGTTCGACGCCCTCGGCCAATGGCGCGAGGTCGCCGTGGGCGCCTGGCCGCGCGGCTGGTACGTCGCCGCGACGGCGGACCTCGACCGCGACGGGCGCGACGAGCTGCTCCTGGCGCGGCGCGTGCAACCCCAGGGCTACTCCGCCTACCGGGTCAAGGTCGCCACGCCCAGCCAAGACGGGGGCTACGACTTCACCCAGCCCGAGCGCGAGGTCTACGCGAGCACCTGGTTCGCGACCTTCACCCTGGGCGACGTCGACGACGACGGCCAGGCCGACCTCGTGTTCCACCAGATCCCCCACGGGGGTCCGTCGCCGCTGCGGGTCGAGTTCCACAGCGGGCGCGGCGACGGGACCTTCGCGGAGGAGCGGCGGCTCCTGCTCAGCGCTCCGGAGGCCGCGCACAACCTGGTGCTCGCCGACTTCAACGCCGACGGCACCCTCGACCTGTTCTTGCCCCCCGACGACGACGTGCGCGACTTCGGCCAGGCGCACCTCGCGCTCTCGCAGCCCAAGGGCCCGCGCGTGCTCGCCCCCTCCCTCGACCTGCGCCCGGCGGGAGAGAGCTGGGGCACCGACAACGGCGCCTTCTTCGCCGTGGCCACCGACGTGGACCTCGACGGGCACCTCGACGTCGTGGCCCGCTTCACCTCCTGGGGCCGAGGCCACGACTACAGCTACGAGGTGTTCCGCGGCCACGCCGACGGCAGCTTCGGCCCCGCCGAGCGCCTGACCCAAGGCGCCCCCGACCCCGGCGCCCACCTGCCCACCTTCGGCTGGATCCCCGGGCTCTAGCGCACGCGGCGGGTACGAAGGCACGGGCGAAGGCAAGCTTCGCCCCTGCGGCTTCATGCCCTCGCACACCACCGCCCCGAAGAGGGCCGCGCACACTGAAGCGCGCCGCGCACGAAGGCACGGGCGAAGGCGAGCTTCGCCCCTACGGCTTCATGCCCTCGCACACCACCGCCTCGAAGAGGGCCGCGCACACTGAAGCGCGCCGCGCACGAAGGCACGGGCGAAGGCAAGCTTCGCCCCTACGGCTTCATGCCCGAGCGGCCTCGCACACCACCGCCTCGAAGCGCCACCGCGCGGGCCGCGCACACGATCACGCTGCGCCACCAAACCGTAGGGGCGGAGCTTGCCTCCGCCCGGACCTTGGCCAACCGCGTCGCTTGGCCAACGCAGCAAGCCCAGCCGAGAGGGCCCGCGCCACCAAGCCGTAGGGGCGGAGCTTGCCTCCGCCCGTGCCTTGGCCGATCGCGTCGCTTGGTCAAGGGTGCAGGCCCCGCTGAGCGGGGCCTGGGGTCAGCCGATCAGCGCGGTCGCCAGGCCGAGGAACAGGCCCATGCTGACCACGTCGGTGGCGGTGGTCACGAAGATACTCGCGGCGGTCACCGGGTCGGCCCCCAGGCGGCGCAGGAACAGGGGGATCAGGGCGCCCGCCAGGCCGCTGACCACGCAGGCGCCGGTCATGGAGAGCACGACCACCAGCGCGAGCGAGGGCGCGGCGGCGTTCCCTTGGTGTCGGGCGTAGAGGAACATGACCAGCGCGGCGGGGAGGCCGACCAGGAAGCCGTTGAGCAGGCCCAGCAGGCCCTCCTTGCCCAGGAGCGCGAGGCGCCGCTCGGGGCGGAGCTCGCCCAGGGTCATGCCGCGCAGGGTCACCGCGAGGGCCTGGCAGCCGGTGTTGCCGGACTGACCGGCGAGCACGGGGAGGAACGCCGCCAGCAACACCACGCGGTTGATCGTGTCCTCGAAGAACCCGACCACGAAGGCCGCGAGGAAGGCCGTGACCAGGTTCAGCTGCAGCCAGGGGTGCCGGAAGCGCAGGCACCTCCACCAGGGCGTGGCCATGCGCTCTTCGGTGTCGACGCCGACCATTTGCCCCGCCTGGGCGGTCAGCCCGAGGGTGTTCTCGTTGAACAGGTCCCCGCCGCGCACGATCCCGAGGAAGCGGCCCTCGGCGTCGGTGACCGGATAGACCGGGTAGTGCCGTGAGACCACCTGCCGCAGCGCCTCGTCGAGCGGCATGTCCGGTCGCAGCGCGAAGGGCTTGGGCAGCATGATCTGGCGCAGCGTGTCGTCGCGGGCCCCGAACAACAGCTCGCGGAACACGAGCAGCCCGAGCAGGCGCCCCTCCCCGTCGACGATCCAGCCGTAGGTAATGAAGCTGCGGCGGGTGAGCTCGCGCAGGAACTCGGTGGCCTCGGCGACGGTGGTCTCCGGCGAAAACGTCGCGAGGGCGGGGTCCATGAGCCGCCCGACCGTGCCTTCGGGGTAGGCCGCGTTGCGCAGCCACTGCGCCCGCCGGTCGGGCTGGACCCGCGCCAGGAGCGCCTCGCGTCGGGGCTCCTCCAGCTCGAGCAGGGTGCCGACCACCAGCCCCGCGGGCAGCGACTCGAGCACCCGGGCCACGAGCTCGTCGGGCTCGTCCTCGAGCCGCAGCGCCGCGTCGCCCGCGGCCCGGCGCAAGAAGGCCGCGCGCAGGACCTCGAAGGGATCTTGCGCCGGCTCGGCGTCGACCGGCGAGGCGTCTCCGGAGGTCGCCCGCGGCGGATCGGGCGCCGGTTCGGGGTCGACCGGCGAGGCGTCTCCGGAGGTCGCCCGCGGCGGATCGGGCGCCGGTTCGGGGTCGATCGGCGAGGCGTCTCCGGAGTGGGCCTCGGGCGGATCGGGCGCCGGCTCGGGGTCGACCGGCGAGGCGTCTCCGGAGTTGGCCTCGGGCGGATCGGACATGGGCTGCTCCTGAGCGACGCGGCGTCGTCTCGTCGCGGGCTCGACGGCCGGAGTTATACGGCACGGCGCGCGGTCCGCCATGGGTGCTCGCGCGCGATTTGCGCTGCCGCTCCGGCGCAGCCCGCCCCCTTCGCCGGGGTCTAGCCCGCAAAGCTCACCACGAAGTGGTGAGCTTGCGGGGTAGCCGCCTGCGAAGCAGGCGGGCTGCGCCGGA
>JAGQRJ010000966.1 GCA_020425635.1 Planctomycetota bacterium
TGGCTCCGGCCGTCGCCGCCAGCCTCCTGGCGGAAGGCCAGCGCGGGCTGGAGCTGCTCGTCGAAGGCGCCGCGCGGCCCGCGACGAGCCCGGTGGCGCTGCGCGCTCTGCGCGGGCGCCCCGAGGCGCGGGCGCGCTTCCAGGCCCTGCTCGACGCCGACGACCCGGAGGCCCGGCGCCTCGCGGCGGCAGGCCTGGTCGCGACCGCCTCCCGTGAAGACGTGCTGCGGCTGGTGGAGGGCCTGACCTCCGTCGCCGCCGACACCGACGTGCTCTGCGCCGCGGCCCTGGTCAGCGCGCTGCAGGCGCCCAGCGCCCCCAGCGTGGAGTAGCAGGGGCGGGCTCCGTCCACTCCCACTACCTCTGCGCAGCGCGAGCGCCTAAACTCCTGCGGTGCGCAGAGCGCGCAGAGGAGGGTGCATGCGTCGTCTCGCGTGGGTGGTTGGAGTCGCGTTGATCGCTGGGTGCTCGAGCACCCCCGAGCCGCCCCCCTTCAACCCCAAGAGCACGGTCGACACGAACCTCACCAAGAGCGTGCTGGCCCCCCGCGCGTTCAAGCTCGCCGAGGGGCTGACGGTCGGCGGGCACGCCCGTCGTCGGACCACGATCCCCGGGGTCGACCCGATCGAGACCTGGTTCTCCGTGGTCGGCGAGCACGACGGGCACTGGCGGGTCGAGTGCGTGACCGACTCGCTCCAGAGCCTGCACGCCACCAACGCCGAGACGATCCCCCTGATCATTGGCTGTGAGGTCGACAAGGCCACGGGCGCCGTGACTCGCGCGGTGGTCGGGAAGCCGGGCGAGCTCGCGATCCCGATCGGAATCGAGGAGCCCCTCGACGAGCCCGCCCCGGTCGAGAGCCAGGACACGGTCGACGTGCCCGGGCTGGGCGAGGTCCCCGCGCTCAAGCGCGAGGTCGCGGAGTACGAAGAGGCCTCGTGGTTCGGGACGGAGGGCGCGCTCGCAGGGGTGCTGCTGAAGTACGAGGGCGCCGAGGGCTTCGCGCTGAGCGCGGAGCCTTCGACCACGAGCTTCGAGCTCAGCGGCCAGGAGCTCGCGGCCCTCGTGTTGACCTACGACAACGGCGCCGTGGTCAAGCTCAGCACCGCCGACCCCTTCCTGGCGACCTTCTTTCGCGCCCCAGGGTCGACGGTCCACGGCGTGTTGGGCGAGGTTCAACCCTACTTCAAGAGCGAGTTGACCGAATACTCCACCGACGCCAAGCCACAGCTCGTGTGGGACGCTCCGCCCGCAGCCGCTGGCAGCGAGTAGAAGGATGGTCGGGGCTGCATGCGTGCAGCCCCGGGTTACACTTCCGGGGAGGAGGCAGTCATGCTTCGAATCCTGGGCGCGCTCGTGGGGTTGGCGCTGATCGTCGGGGCGCAGGCGTCGGCGGAGGAGATCCGGGCGCTCGCGGGGACCTTCGACGAGGAGCTGATCTCGATCGGCGGATCCCCGCTCGTGCTCAAGACCGGCCAGCGCAGCGTGCCGCTCAGCGAGGTCAAGGCCGTCCGCTTCCAGCCGCGCCCGTCCCAGCAAAAGGGCACCAAGGTGCTGCTCGTCAACGGCGACTGGGTCCGAGGCGTGATCACCGGCGGAGACGACGAGTCGGTCAAGCTGCGCAGCCCCGGCCTCGGCGAGCTCTCGCTCTCCTTCGACCTGATCCGCGCGCTGATCCCCGAGACCTCCCCCGAGGTCGAGCGCCAACTCGAAGAGTCGATCAAGGTCGACAGCACCCTCGACTCCGTCGTGCAGAAGGACGCGGCCTACGAGGGGGCGATCGAGGCGATCCAGCCAGGCCGCGTCGTGATCAACACCGACGAAGACGGCGGGACGCGGGTCGGCACCCACTCGCTGCGCCTGGCCGAGGTGCAAATGGTCACCCTCGCGCTGATCGACGAGCCGCCGCCCAACCCCTCGGGCCTGCACGTAGCCCTCTACTTGATCGACGGCAGCCGCGTCCGCGGCCCCTTGCTCGGCTACCAAAACGGCGTGCTCGAGCTGAAGCACCCCCTCGCCAAGGGCGGGGCCCTGGCGATCGAGTCGAGCCGCGTGGCCGAGCTCTCGGTCAAGAACGGGTCCTTCGTCTACGTCTCCGACCTCGACCCCGCGACCTTCAAGCAGGAGTTCCCCTCGGGCTTCGTGTTCAACCCCGAGACCTGGGGCTTCAAGCGCGACA
>JAGQRJ010000161.1 GCA_020425635.1 Planctomycetota bacterium
ACGGGAGCCAGGGCGAAGCCGAGGTCGGGGCGTGGGTGGTCGGGCTCGGCGACCCAGCCTCGCGGGAAGCGATCGGCGGCAAGGCGGCGCGCCTGGGCGAGCTGCTGCGGGCCGGCTACCCCGTCCCCGCGGGCTTCGTGGTCACCACCGCGGCCTGGGACCTGTTCCGACGCAGCTCGCTCGCGGGCCTGATCGGCGAAGGATCCCTGGCGGTCGCCGGGGTCACGCGCGAGGAGGGGCTCGGGGTGCTCGCCCGGAGGTGCCTCGAGTCCCCGCTCCCCCTGGAGGTGGTCCAGGCGATTCAGGGCGCGCTGCGCGGCCAGGAGGGACCCTGGGCGGTGCGCTCCTCGGCGCCGACCGAAGACGGCGACGAGACCAGCGCTGCCGGGCAGTTCCGGACCGTGCTCGGCGCAGCCAACGCAGACCAGGTCCTCGAGGCCCTGCGCCGGGTGTGGGCCTCGACCTTCAGCCCTGGCGCCGACGCCTACCGCGCTCGGCTGGGGTCCGCGCCCCCGGCCATGGCGGTCCTCGTGCAGCGCCTGCTGCCGGCCGAGCGCGCGGGGGTCGCCTTTGCGCAGCGCGAGCAGCTCGTCGTCGAGGCCGTTCACGGCCGGGGCGAGCGCCTGGTCGACGGCACCGCGACGCCCGAACGCCACGCGCTGACCCGCGGTCGTCCGCTGCCGCCGCTCGCGCGCACGGCCGTCTGCGACGCCGCGCTCCTGAGTGAGCTGCAGGCGGTGTGCACGCGCATGCAGGCCACGCTGGGACCGCAGCTCGACGTGGAGTGGGCGCACGCCGAGGGAGCGCTCTGGATCCTCCAGGCGCGGCCGCTGACTCGGGAGCTCCCCGCCGGCGCCACCGGCCGCGTGTGCTGGACCGCGGCAAACACGCAGGAGGCCTTGCTCGAGCCCACCACCCCCCTGACCTGGTCCTTGCTCGAGCCGCTGGTCGAGGCGGGGCGCCGGGACCTGTTCCGCGCGGCGGGGTTCGAGGAGCTCCCTGGTCCGGGCTACATGCGCCTCTTCGGGGGGCTTCCTTACTTCAACCCGGAGTATTTCCGGCGCTTCCTCGAGCAGATCCCGGGCATGCCCCAGGAGCTCTTCGACGAGCTCCTGTTCGGCACGACCAGCGGCTCGGTGAGCTTCCGCTTGCCCGAGGTGACCCCGCGCACCCTGCGCCTGGGCCTGCTCTACGGGGCCTGCCGGGTCGCGGCTCGCGAGCGCTTCGAGGTCTTCGGGCGCGTGTTCGACCTGCGCCTCAAGTGGCTCGATCGACGCCCGCTGCCCGGGCTCTCCGACGCTGAGCTGCTCGCCGTGCGGCGCAAGGCCACCGACCTCGCCGAGGGAGCCTTCCGGCGGCATGTGCTCGGGACGGCGGTCGCCGCCGCGGGCTACCTCCTGCTCGACGTGTTCCTGCGCTGGTCGGGGGCCGAGGACGCCTTCCCCGGTCGACTCGTCGGTCGCCTGACCGCGGGGGCGAGCGGCAACGCGGTGGCCGAGAGCAGCGAGCGCCTCGAGCAGATCGCGCGGGCGGCCGCGCAGCGACCTCGGCTCGTGGCGGCGCTGCGCCAGGGGGCCGAGCTCGAGCGCCTCGAAGGGCTGGTCCCCGAGGGCCGCTGGTTCGTGGAGCAGGTCCGCGGGTTCCTCGCGCGCTACGGGCACCGCGCCGAGAAGGAGGCGGAGCTCTCGGAGCCTCGCTGGGCCGACGATCCGCGCGTGGTGCTCGAGATCCTGGCGAGCTTCGTCGAGGCAGCTCGCGGTCAGGGTCACGGCCTGCGCCGCCTGGCGCAGCGCGAGTCGGCCCTCGAGCTGCGCGCCAAGGAGTTGGCCGGGTCGGTCGCCCGTTGGCTGCGGAGCAACGCCTCGGGAGAGCGTGTGCTGCCTTGGCGGCGCCTGGCCTTCCACGCGCTCCTGCGCGAAGCCCGTCGCTATGCGCCCTACCGTGAAAACCTCAAGGACCGCGCGCTGCGCGCGCTGCACAAGCTGCGGCAGGTGTTCCTCGAGGCGGGCCAGCGGCTGCATGCGCGCGGTACGCTCGAGACGCCCGACGACGTGTTCTTCCTCGAGCTCGCCGAGCTCGAGGCCGCCCTCGCTGGCGCCCCCGCCCCCGACCTGGCCGAGCGCGTGCGCTCGCGCCGCGCCGAGCGGGTCCGCAACCTCGCCCAGGAACCTCCGCGGCTGGTGGTCGAGGTCCCCGGCTGCCCTCCGCGCCCGATCTACGCCGGCGGCGCGGAGCGTATGCTCCAGGGGGTCGGCGTCTCGGGCGGGACCGTTTCGGGTCGCGCGCGGGTCCTGCGCAGCCTCGACGAGGCCAAGCGCGTGCAGCCCGGCGACGTGGTCGTCGCGCGGGTGGTCAACGCGGCCTGGACCCCGCTGTTCCACCTGGCCGGCGCGGTGGTGACCGAGGTCGGAGGGGCCTTGTCGCACGCCGCGATCGTCGCGCGCGAGTTTGGGATCCCGGCCGTGTTCGGGGTGAGCGGCGCCACCTCGCTGACCGACGGGGAGCGGGTCACCGTCGACGGCGACCTGGGCCTGGTCACCCGCGCCGAAGACGAAGGCGCGCGACCCGGAGGCGCAGGCTGCTCTCGAGGGGGCTGATCCGAACGCGAACGCCTGCGCAG
>JAGQRJ010000004.1 GCA_020425635.1 Planctomycetota bacterium
GCCGACGATTTGGTTTGCGCTAGCATCCTAGATCGCCGGGCGACCCGGCTCAAGCCGGACCTGGGAGGTTCCTCTGCTGCTTTGGCCCTCGACCCGCGAACGCGCGCGCCGCCTGCCCCGCGAGGCGCGGCGTGTCTGAGCGCGCGAGCGGCAACCTCTCGGGGCTCAAGCCCAGCGAGCTGCGCGCCCTGGAGCGCTTGTTTCGCCGGCGTGCCCCCCGGGGCTCGATCGCCGGGCACGAGCTGATCCACGAGCTCGCCGAGCGTACCCGGGCGCTCGGGCGCCGGGTGGGGGTGTTGATCAACCGCAGCGGGCTCGTGACCCACGTGCAGGTAGGCGACGCGAAGCAGCTGCCGCTGCCCGACCTCGCCTCCAAACGACGCGGCGCCGGGCGCCTGCGCGGGCTGCGCTGGATCGCCACGGCCCTGCGCGGCGACGGCCCGCACCGCGACGACCTCAACGCGCTGGTGCGCGCGCGGCTCGACCTCCTGCTCTGGGTGCGCGCGAGCGGGGACGAGCCGCTCGTGGCGCGCGAGGTGACCCTCGTGCCGGCCGAGGCGCTCGAGGGCAGCGTCGTCGTCGGGCCGCCGCTCGCCCCTCAGCAGCTCGCGGACGACTTTGCCGAGCGGGTCGCCGAGCTCGAGGCGGCCTTCGGCGACGCGGTGGGCGCGGGGCAGCGCACCGAGGGGGAGCGCAGCGCGCTGCTCGCCGTGGTCGGCGAGCGTGACCTGGAGGAGGCCCGCGCAGAGCTGCGCTCGCTGGCGACGGCCGCGGGCTTCGCGGTCCGCGGCGAGGTGCTCCAGCGCCGCGAGCGCCCCAACCCGCGCACGCTGCTCGGCCGCGGGAAGGTCGCCGACCTCTGCGCGCTGGCGCTGAGCACCGGAGCCGAGGTCGTGATCGTCAACACCGAGCTCGCTCCGCGGCAGCAGGCTGCGCTCGAGGACGCGCTCGCGCTGGGGGTCCTCGACCGCACGAAGTTGATCCTCGACGTGTTCGCTCAGCGCGCGCGGACCCACGCCGGCAAGCTGCAGGTCGAGGTCGCCCAGCTGCGCTATTCGCTCCCGCGCCTCGTCGGCCGCGGGGGCGACTTCTCGCGGGTCGGCGGCGGCAAGGGCGCGGGCTTCGGCCGCACCAAGGGCGCGGGCGAGACCAAGCTCGAGGTCGACCGCCGCCGGGTCCGGCGCAGGATCCACTCCCTCGAGCAAGAGCTGGCCAAGGTCCGCCGGCAAGGCGACCTGCGCCGTCGGCGACGCGCGAAGAACGCGCTCCCCCTGGTGGCCCTCGTGGGCTACACCAACGTGGGCAAGTCGACGCTCTTCAACCGCCTCACCGACGCGGGGGTCCGCGCCGCCGACATGCTCTTCGCCTCCCTCGACCCCACCGTGCGCGCGCGGCGCCTGCCCAGCGGGCGGCGCGCGCTGTTCGCCGACAGCGTCGGCTTCGTACGCGACCTGCCCGCGAACCTGCTCGAGGCCTTCCGCGCGACCCTCGACGAGATCGGCTCGGCCGACCTCTTGCTGCACGTGGCCGACGCGAGCGACCCCCACGTGTTCGAGCGGGTCGAGGCGGTGCGCACCCTGCTCGGAGGCCTCGGCCACGTGGGCGTGCCCGAGCTGCTGGTGTGCAACAAGCAGGATCTGCTGTCCGACCCGGGCGCGTTCTTGCCCCTGGCGCGAACCCTCGCCCCGGAGCCCGTGCTCATGAGCGCCACCGAGGGCGGCCTCGACGCGCTCCTGGCGCGGATCGACGCCGAGCTCGAGCGCTGCGCGCCTGAGGTCGACATGACCGTCAGCGAAGACCTCGTCAGCGAAGACGGGCTGCAGTAGCTCAGGCGCGGAGCAGGCGGCCCGAGGTGCTGCGCCCGGGCTCGACCTCGACATCGGGCGGCGGGCAGCGCATGCCCCAACCGAGGAGCACGAGGTAGGCGGCAGGGACGAAGCTCAAGGCGAGCAGGGTCGCGCCCGCCACGCCGCCGGCGATCGAGACCGCGAGTGGGCTCCAGAACGCGCTCCCGGCGACCAGCAGCGGGACGAAGCCGGCGACCGTCGTGAGCGTGGTCGCCAGCACGTGCCGCGTCGAGCGGACCACGACCTGCTGAATCGCTCGCAGGTCGCCGGCCGCGGCGCGCGGGTGCTCGCGGATCCCCGCGAGCACGACGATCGCGTCGTTGATCGCGACCCCGACCAGCCCCATGGTGCCCACGATCGCGGTGAAGCCGAAGGCGTGGCCCCAGAGCCAGAGCGCGAGCAGCGAGAGCCCGACCGCGAGGCCACCGACGGCCGCGATCAGGGCCGCCTGACGGAACGAGTTGAAGGCCAGGACGAGGCTCGCGCCCATGAGCACGAACAGCAGCGCGGCCGAGCCGAGCAGGTTGCCCACGGCCTGGTCGCGCTGCTCCGCCTCGCCGCCCCATTCCTTGCGGTAGCCGCGGGGGAGGCTGAAGCCGTCACGCTCGAGCTCGGCGCGGAACTGGGTCAGGGCGTCGGCCGGGAGCACGCCGGCGCGCAGGTAGCCGCGGACCACGTTGGCGCGGCTGCCGTCCTTGCGCGCGATCGTCGTCGCCTGAGGCGCGAGGCGCAGCGCGCCGACCGCCGAGAGCGGCACCCCGGGCGTCAGGCTCGGCGACGCGCTGCCGAGGTCGAGCGCGGCCAGGCGCGCGAGGGTCGCGCGCTCGCCGTCGGCCACGTGCACGACCACGGGCAGCTCTTCGCCGCCGAGGAGCACGCTCCCGCCCGGGGCGCCGCGCAGGGCGCGCTGGATCCGACCCGAGAGCGCGCGGGGCTCGACCCCCGAGGCGCGCGCCAGCTCGCGGTCGAGGGCGACCTGCACCTGAGGGCGGACGTCGCCGAGGGTCGCGCGGGTGTGCACGACGTCGGGCACGCGCACCAGGGCTTGGCGCGCGGCCTCGCCCAGCTCGGCCAGGCGGGCGGGGTCGGGGCCGAACAGGGTCAGCTCCACCGGGGCCTCGAAGGGCGGGCCCTGTTCGAGCTGGCGGCAGATCGCCTGGACGTGCGGGAGCGCGGCGTCGAGCCGCTGCTGGGCGGCGTCGATCAGCGCGAAGCTGCCCTCTTCGCGCTCGAGCTGGACCAAGGCCTGGGCAAAGAAGGGAGCGCCTTGCTGGCCGCCGAGCATGTTGTAGTAATACTTCGGGGCGGCCTCGCCGCAGAACCACTGCACCCCGCGCACCCCGGGCAGCGCCCGCAGCTCGGCGGAGGCGACCTCGGCGGCCGCGCGGGTCGCCTCGATCGACGAGCCCTCGGGCAGGCGCAGGTCGATCCGGAACTGGTCGCGGTCCGAGGGCGGGAAGAACTGCTCGCGCAGGTCGCCGAAGGCCACGAAGCCCAGCAGCGGGAGCACCAGCGCCAGCGCGATCCCCGCGCGGGGGCGACGCAAGACCCAGCCCAGCGCGGCCTCGTAGCCTGCCCGCCAGCGTGGGAGCTGCACCCCCGCCTGCCACCAGCGCCGCCCGGGGCGCGCGGCGCCCGCGCCGCGGTGCAAGAACCCGGCGGCCGCGGGGAGGACCGCGAGCGCGAGGAACAGCGAACTCCAGAGCGCGAGGATCACGCTGATCCCGATCGAGCCGACGAACTCGCCGGCCGGTCCGGCCAGGAGCACGATCGGCAAGAAGGCGAGGGTCGTGGTCACCGTCGAAGAGAGCAGCGGGACGGTCAGGTGGCGCGCGCTGCCCGCGATCGCCGCCTCGGGGGCGTCGCTCCGCAGGCGGTCGGACATTTCGTCGGCCATGACGATCGCGTTGTCGATCAGCAAGCCGAGGGCAATGATCAGCCCGGTCACCGACATTTGGTGGATCGGGACCTCCAGGAAGCGCAGCCCCGAGAGCGTCATGAGGCTCGCCAGGGGCAGCGACGCGCCCACGAGCAGCGCCGCGCGCCAGCCCATGAGCACGAGCACCACGAGCACCACGAGCCCGATCCCGATCAGGAGGTTGGCGACCAGGCTGTGCAGGCGGGCCTCGGTGTAGCGCACCTGGCGGAACACGGTCTGCAGGCTCACGTCGCGAGGGAGCTCGCTGGCGAAGGCCTCGGCCACCGCCTCCGCGGCCGGAGACCAGGCGTCGACCCGACGGTCGGCCCCCATGCGCGCGGCCACACTGACTCCGGGGCGGCCGTCGATCAGCGCCAGCGCGGGGAGGGGGTCGGGGGGGCGCAGCTCGACGCGGCCCACGTCGCCCAGGCGGACCACGTCGCCGGTGGCCGAGACCACCAGCGGGACGTGCGCGACCTCGGCCACGGCGTCGAGGCCGTCGTCGACCTCGACCAGCAGCTCGCGCCCGGCCTGACGCACCACGCCGCCCGGGACCTTGGCGTCGCTGGCGCGCAGGGCGCGCGCCACGTCTTCGGCCGTGAGGCCCCGCCCGGCGAGGGCCGCGGGGTCGATCAGCACGCGGACCTCGTCGGCCGGGTCGCCGAAGCGCTCGACGTCCTCGGTGCCGGGGACCTCGCGCAGCCGGTCCTCGAGCACGCGCGCGTAGCGGTGCAGCAGCCCGCGCTCGGCGTCCTCCGGGGGCCCGTCCCAGCGCAGGGCGAAGATCAGGGTGAAGGCCTCGATCCGCACGAGGTCGAAGTGCGGCGTGCTCGCCTCCGCGGCGAGCTGCGGCTCGGCGTCGGCGAGGCGGTCGCGCACCCGCGACCACACCTCTTCGACCTCGGTGACCTCGTCCTCGAGCTCGATCAAGATCGAGCTGAAGCCGTCGCGCGACTCCGAGTAGAGCGACTTCAGCTCGGGGAGGTCGCGCAGCTCCTCCTCGAGGGGTTCGGTGACCAGCGCCTCGACCCGGGCCGGGGTCGCGCCGGGGATCGCGGTGGTCACCCGGGCCACGCGGCTGGTGAGTCGCGGGTCCTCGGTGCGCGGGAGCAGCACGAAGGAGGCCGCGCCCGAGACCGCGATCACGGCCAGGGTCAGGATCACGAGCCGCGGGGCGCGGTAGAAGTAGAGTCCGAGGCTCACGGGGCGCTCGGCTGGACGCGCTGCCCCGGCACGATCCGGTGCGTCCCGTCCGCGATCACCCGATCTTCGGGGCCGAGGTCGCCCGCGACCCAGGCGCGCTCGCCGTCCGTGCCCTCGACCGAGATCCGGCGGCGCTCGACGATCCAGCCCTCGCCCTCGCCCGCGAGGGCGAACACCGACCAGGTGTCGCGCTCGCCGCGGACCAGCGCGCCGAGGGGCACGGTCCAGCCCTGGGGCGGCGCCGGGGCGGGGAGCCGCCAGGTCGCGACCCGGCCGGGGGTCAGCGAGGGGTCGCGGGCGAGCGTCAGGATCACGGTTCGGGTACGGGTCGTGGGGTCGAGCTCGGGGAGCGCCGCCTTGACCCACGCCGTGACTGGGCGACCGTCGACATCGACCTCCGTACGAGCGCCGGGCTCGATCGGAGTCTCCGGGGGCACGCCGATCCAAGCCTCGAGGGGCGCGTCCTCGACCAGGCGCACGATCGGGCTGCCGGGGATCACGACCTCGCCGACCTCGGCGCGGATTTCGGCCACGAACCCGGCGAAGGGCGCGACCATGCGCGTGTCGACCCAGTCGGACTCGACGGCGCGCTGGGTCCCTTCGAGCTGGGCGACGAGCGCGCGCTGCGCGGCCAGGCGCTCGGGGCGCGTGCCGTTCTCGAGCTCGCGCAGCTGCTCGCGCTGCACGTCGAGGCGCGCCTCGGCCACGGCGAGCTGGGCCTCGTTCTCGTCGCCTTCCTCCGAGGACGCGACCCCGTCGGCGACGAGGCGCGCGCGACGGGCGCGCTTCTTGCTCCACAGCGCGACCTCGGCCTCGGCCTGGCGCACGGCGGCGCGCGCGGCGGCGAGGGTCTCGGCCCGGGGCCCGCGCTCGAGCTCGTCGAGCTGGGCGCGCGCCTGGGCCAGGCGCGCCTCGGCTTCGGTGCGCCGGGCTTGGATTCGCCGCGGGTCGAGGGCGGTCAGCAGCGCGCCGCGCTCGACGCGTTGGCCCTCCTCCACGGCGACCTCGAGCAGGATCTCGCCGCGGCCGAAGGCGAGCTCGCTCACCCGCGGCGCGCGCAGCAAACCGGTGAGGCGGAGCCCGCTCCAGCCCGAGCCGACCGCGGCGGGGCTGACGCAGCGCACAGGGAGCGGCTCGCTCGGGCGGGGCTCGAGGGGCTCGCCGCGGAGGGCGAAGCCTGCCGCGCTGAGGGCCACGAGCAGGACCCCGCCGAAGAGCGCGAGGCGCCCGAAGCGCTGGGCCGGGAGTCGACGATCCGTCAATTCAGCCGCGGGCGCGGTCTCGGTGAGCTTCACGTTAGGCCTCCCCTGCGAGGCGCGCCCACTCGCCCGCGAAGACCTCGTGGGCGATCCGGGCGTTGGTCGCGTCCCAGTCGAACGCGCCCGCGAACAGCGGCTGCCAGCCGTAGCCGTCGAGGAGCACGTGCTGGTTGACGCGCAGGCTGGCCAGGGGGTCGTCGACCCCCAGCTCGTCGAGCGGCCACTCGGCCACGGCGAGGTTGAAGGCGCCGAAGTGCATGCTCCACAGCCCGAAGGCGAGCTCGGGCACGCGCTCGGGGTCGAGCTCGAGGTCGCCCGCGGCGATCGCGTCGCGCACGACGCCCTTGGCGACGTTCATGCAGCGCGACTCGCAGGCTTCGAGGACGCGCCGGCGCTCCGGAGTGGTCTTGTCACGCACCGACGCTGCGCGCACGATCTGCTCGCTGCGCATGTGGTCGGGGTAGAGCCGCACGAAGAGCTCCGCCGCCTGCCCGATCGCGGCCATGCGTTCGCGGGAGCGGCCGCGAAAGGTCGCTGCGCGCTCGAACATGGCGCTGCGGCGCGAGGAGGTCTGGGTCACGAGGGCCATGACCACCTCCTCCTTGTTGGGGAAGTGCTGGTAGATCGTTCCCTTGGAGTAGTCGGTCGCCTGGGCGATCCGATCCATGGTCAGCCCGAGGTAACCGCGCTCGAGGAGGATCGCTTGCGCTTCGCGCAGGATCAGGTCTTCGCGGGCCTCGCGCGCTTGCTGCTTTCGCGTGGACGTCGACATGCCCATGATTTTGACGAAGCGTCAAAATCTTGCAAGGCGCAGCCGAAATTCCGCGATAAGTGTCCTATTTAGAATTGTTTGTGGCCGCGGGGAGGGCGCAGGCGTCCGCCTCGCAGCGCCCGGTGAGGCGCAAGCGGTTCTTGGCGAACCAGCGGTAGCCGAGGTCGAGGGAGTGCGCGACCCCGGGTAGGCGGGTGAGCGCGACGACGGGCCCAAGTCCTATCGCCGAATAGAGTTGGCGGAAGACCTCGACGCCCTCGATCCAGGTCCCGTCGGCGAGGCGGCCTTGGATCCTGGCCATGAAGTCTTCGTGGGTCTTCCCGAATGACGAAGCGTCGAATCCCGGGGCGGCGATGTCCGTGAAGCGGATCTTGCCCTTGCGGTCACGGCGACGAAGGAAGCGGATCTCCTTCATGCACAGCGGGCAGTCTCCGTCGAAGAACACCTCTACGTCGTTGCTCATGCAGCGATCCTAGACCCTGCAGGAAGTTTTCAAGAGGGAGGTCCGAGGCCGGGATTGACCTTCCCTGCTGTGGGCTTATACTGCGCGTCCCACCAGCCGAGGTGGCGGAATGGCAGACGCGCTAGGTTGAGGGCCTAGTGGGGGTTAACCCCGTGCAGGTTCAAGTCCTGTCCTCGGCATACGGAACTGAGCCCCGGCCATTGGGTCGGGGCTCAGTTCGTTCCGGACGGTGCCCCGAGGGCGAGCCGACCCTGGCGGCGAGCCCGTTCGGGCGCGACTCGGAGGCGAAGCTCGCCTTCGCCCGGTTGGTGCGGAAACGCCCGCGGCTGGAGCGGTGCGGGGTGGCGACCGTGCAGGCTGCGGACTCAAGGCCCGGAGGAGCCTAGTTGGCAACGCGATTCTCCTGGGAGGGGATACGGACACGATCGCTGCCATGACCGGCGCGCTCTCCGGGGCATTCCTCGGAGAGTCCGGCATTCCAAGCGAGTGGCTCAGCGCCTTGGAAGACGACCCTGAGGTCAAGGGGCGGAGCTACCTCCACGACCTCGCTGACGGACTCTTCGAGGTCTCCAAGCAGGAGGCCATGCGGTGAACGCGCTGCCGTCGCGAGCCGGCAGCCTGCGCGTGAGCAGGAATCGAACGTCCGTCAGGCCGCGGCTGCAGGGGAGCTCCCCAACCAGCGGGAGAGCGCCTGCTCGCCAGCCTGGGTCAGGGCCCGACCGCGCGGGGTCACCCGCACCAGGCCCGTCCTGAGCAGGAACGGCTCGACCGTCTGCTTCAGGTTGCGGCGTGAGGTGCCGAGTCGCGCTGCGAGCGTGCTGACGCCTAGTACTCCGCCGCCGCGCTCGAGCGCGCGCAGGTAGGCCGCCTCCGCGGACCGGACCCCGAGCTCGTCGCAGCCCGTCCGCGCGAGGGCGGCCCGCACCAGCTCGACGTCGAGCCGGGTGAGCCCGCGCGCCCGCGCCTCGTCTCGCACCGCCTGCAGCAGGTCCAGTGCGAAGCGCGGCGTCCCGCGCGACGCCCGCGCCGCGAGCTGGCACGCCCCGACGTCGAGGATCAGCCCCTGCGCGCTGGCGGCGCGCGCCCAGAGCTCTTCCAACTCGGCGACGTCGTAGAACTCGAGCCCCTCCTGGTAGGCGAACCGGCTGCGCAGAGGCGCGGGCAAGAGCCCTTCCTCGGTGGTGGCCGCGACGAGGGTGAACGGCGCCAGCTCGAGGGTCAGCGAGCGTTGCTCCCAGCCCGCGCGCAGCGGGAGGCAGATCCGTCCGTTCTCGAGCGCGTCGTAGAGCACCTCGGCCACGCGCAGCGGCAAGCGGTGGATCTCGTCGAGGAACACCACCGACCCGGGGCGGAGCGAGGTCAGCATGCGCACCAGCACGCTGGGGTCGCGGATCACGGGAGCCATGACCGCGCAGAACTCGCCCCCGAGGTCGCTCGCCAGCGCGCGCGCGAGGCTCGTCTTGCCCAGCCCCGCCGGACCGTAGAGCAGCACGTGCCCCAGGCTCTCGCCCGACGCCAGGGCAGCCCGGGCCGCGACGCCCAGGTTGCGGCGCACCCGGGCTTGGCCGACCAGGGCCCCGAGACTCGCACCCGGGTCGGCGTGATAGGAGCCGGCGTCGCCGCGACTCGAGCTGGAGCCGGCGTCGAGCGCGGAATCCTCCCCGGCGCTGGCGAGCGGATCTTCGGCGGCGGCGAAGCCGGGCTCGAACACGAGCTCACCCGTCGAGCTGCGGTAACGGAACAGGTGGCGGTGTCGCCTCCACCAGCGGTCGTCGGCCCGGGCGGGCACGTCACGGTAGGTGACAGGCCGGGGGACCGCTCGTTGCCGCTGCTCGAGTTGCGTGTCTCGACGTCGAGCCTCCGGAGCGCTCGACGCGGGCTCGAGGCTGGAGCGCGCCTGCGCACAGCGGCGCCGCCACCAGCTCGGGTCGACGGGGGCGTCCGCGAGCGATGCTGCGCCGTCGACGGGGGCGTCGCCGTCGGCCGTGGCGATCGGGTCCGCTGACGCTCCTTGGAGTTGTTCGAGTTGCGTGTCTCGACGTCGAGACTCCGAGGGGCTCGACAGCAACTCCTCGAGCTGGGGCACTCGCAGCGGGGACGTCGCGCGCTCGCACAGGGCCACGCCTCGGGAGTCGAGGAAGGTCAGCGCTTCGACCGGTCCGCGGAGGATCAGGAACCGATCGTGCACCAGGGAGTGGCACTCCTCGCACAGCGCGACCAGGTTCGCGGGCGTCGTGCGGCCGCCGTAGCGGCGCCAGTGCACATGGTGCACGCTCAGGGTGCGCGTCGATCCGCAGCACGCGCAGCAGTTTCCGTCGCGCTCGAGCACAGCGCGGCGCAGGGCTTTGGGCGTCGGGACGTCGCGCTCGCCCTCTGGGTGGGGCGCGCCCTGATTGCGCGGGTCGTGGGCGGGGTTCGGCGGTCGGCGAGTCAGCACTTCGCCGGTCAGGGCGCGGAAGCCGAGGTGGGCGCTGAACAGGAGCAGCTCGGTGTCGGAAACCCGGCCGCCCTGCTGCTGCTCGACGGCCTCGCGCAGCGCCTCCCACACCGCGAGCTGCACCGGGTTGAGCTCCGCGCCCAGGCGCACCTTCGTGGTATGGATCCGTCGCCGCTCGGGGTCGGTCGGCAGGTCTCCCTTCTCGCGCCGCTTGACCTGTTGCGCGACCTCCCGCGTGCTCTTGCCTACGGCCCACGCGGCCCAGGCGCGCTCGGTCTCCCCAACGGCGACCCGGGTCAGCTCGCGGAGCTGCGACCACCCGAGCTCGTCTTCGCGAAACCTGCGGTCGAGCTCGGGGAGCTCGCGCAGCGCGCGCCCCACCCGAACGTACTCCAGGATCGTCTTCGGCGCGCGCAGCAGGCGCTGCTCGGCATACAGCGCCAGCGTCGCGAAGCCACAGGCCTGGTAGAGGTTGCGATCGGCCATGTCGGCGAGGAAGTGGGCGAGGGTGCGCGCCGCGACGTCTTCGATCCGCAGCGCCTCGAGCACTCGCCGCTCGACTTCGTGGGCGCTGAGACCGGGGTCGGTGTTCGACCACGAAGGCGGCGGCGACCAGCTAGGGGGCGCCTCGCACGTCGCTCGCTCGTGTCCCGGGATCCCTGACTCGGCGGGCTCTGTAGCTTCTCCCATAGTTCACCTCCCACGGCTCAGGCTACTAGAGGGCACTGACAAAACACGAACACGCGACGCGCGAGATCGTCCCCTGCTGACGGACATTGACGACGCCCTGGGCACCGAGGTGGCCACCGCCCTGGGGCCGCTGGCCAGCGATCGCCACCTCGATGTGCGTCAGCAGGCCGACTGGCAGGCGGTCACGGCGGCTGCCTGGACGAGTTCGGCCCCTGGACCTCGTGGTGAACAACGCCGGGATCACACCACCGGGGCCGACTTCAGGGAGCTCCTGCAATCTCAATCGCGCTGATCCCCTGGGCGCTTGGCTTCTCTGACCCCGTCCACGAGCGCGTTCCTCGCAACGCAGGCGGGCGTTAAGCCGGCCTGGGTGGGGGGGGTAGAGCTTCTTGGCGTTTCCAGCTAGTTTCGCGCCCAACTCAGCAGGAGGCGCAATGAGTCGATCGTGGATTTTGGCAGCTGCTTCGCTCCTCGCGTTTGGCGCGACGACGGCCCTGGGGCAGGACGAGCACTGGTCACGGCAGTTCGCCAAGCCGAAGGCGAGCAACAAAATGCTCCCCGGCAGCGGCATGGCCGACGGGACCAACAAACCCGTCCTGACCCAAGCCAAGTGGCACGACGGCAAGCTGTGGGTCGCGGGCGCCTGGGAGTGCGGCGCGTCCGGCACCGACACGACCAAGAGCGAGCGGAACGTCTACTGGTACCTGTGGACCTACTCCGAGCAAGAGGGTTGGCGCCCGTTCTGCTACTTCCACTCGGCCAACGGCGGCAGCGGCCCCGACGGCAAGATCAACGACTTCCTCTGGCTCCCCGACGGCCGCATGGTCGTGGGCGGTGAGTTCACCCGCCTCGACAACCCCGGCGGGATCATGCACCACCGCGTCGACGCGCTGGCGGTCTACGACCCCAAGGAGCCGAGCGCCAACAAGTGGCAGCCTCTGGGCACCTTCCAAATGGACGGGACGGTCAGCCCCGGCGGCTCGATCCAGTGCCTGGCCTTCGACGAGCAGTCCGGCGACTTGATCGTTGGCGGCAGCTTCGGCGGAATCAACAACGAGCGCTCGGACCGCAAGTACCCCGAGTCCCCCTCGATCCACCGCTACGACTTCGACACGAACAGCTACGAGCCCATGTCCCCCGGGCTCTCGCGCGCGTCCGCCAAGCGGATCATCGTCGACACCTCCACCAAGCCGTCGACGATCTACGTGGCCGGCAGCATTCGCTGGGTGGGAGGCAACGGCGACGACCCGCGCGAGAGCGGGAGCACGGCGAAGTTCTCGACCGGCTTCGCCTCCTACCAGGAGGGCAAGGGCTGGACGCCGTTCCCGTCCAAGAAGACCGTGACCTCCAAAGAGGGCGGCTGGGACGGGATCCTCCAGCGCGCCGAAGACTTCATGTTCCGCGACGGCGTCGTCGTTCATGACGCCCTCGTCGACGGCAAGGACATCTACATCGTGGGCTCCTTCTCCGAGGGCCAAATGGGCGGAGGGCCCCTGCGCGGGGTCGCGAAGTGGGATTGGGAGAAGGAGCTGTGGGTCGATCCGACCGGCAAGGGCGGGATCGGCCGCGAGGCCTTCTCCATCGCCAAGGCCGCCGACGGCAAGATCTACATCGCCGGCGCCTTCGGTGGGCCGACCAACAAGGGCAACTTCGACGGGTTCAAGAACGGCGACCCGGCGTCCATGGCGGCCGTGTTCGACCCCAGCACGAACACCTGGTCGCAGGTCGGCAGCGGGATCCAGGGGCGCTCGATGCCCGAGTGCCGGCTGACGACCCACGGCAACGACGTCTACTTCTTCGGCGACTTCAACTACGTGGGCGGGGACGAGAAGATCGAGTCCTGGTACATTGCCCGCTGGAACGAGACGATCGACTTCAAGGCCAACCCGGTCGAGGTGGCCAAGGCCGCGGTCACGAGCAACTACGATGTCGTGGCCAGCGAGCCCTGGTCGACCGGCAACGAGCACTGGTCGCGCGCGTTCCCCAGGCCGCCCCGGGCCACCGGCAAGACCTCGAACATGTCCGGGAAGACCGGCATGGACGACGGCACCGGCGCGCCGCAGATCAGCGGCGTGGTGAAGTACGGCGACAAGCTCTACTTCTGCGGCCGCTGGGAGGCGGTGCGCAACACCAACTGGTACGTGTGGACGCACCACCCCGAAGAGGGCTGGGCGCCCGTCGCCTTCGAGGGCCCGCAAGGCAAGCAAGGCGCCCTCAGCCCACCGAAGGGCATGAAGATCCATGGCGGGAAGCTCTACGTGTTCGGGTCGATCGCGAACTACGCAGGGTTGGGCGTCTACGACCTCGCCGCCGGAACCTGGAGCGAGTTCACCGGCAAGAACGTCCAGGGCGAGGCCATGGTCGGCAACGGCGACCCCAACAAGGGCAGCCCGGTGACCGACATCGCCTGGGACGACAAGACGGGCGACACCTACCTGTTGGCGGCCACCAGCGGCGCGGTCGATCCAGACTACGAGTCGCCCAAGTGGATCGGCCCCGTCGTGCGCGTGGACAAGGACGGCGTCTACCACGCCATGGGGCGCCCCTTGCTGCCGGAGAACCCGGGCAAGCCGGTGACCGCCTTCGAGACCCTCTACGTCGACGCCACGAAGGACCCCGTCGACCTCTACGTCGGCGGCACCTTCAACTACTACGGGGAGTCGCCGACCCACCACTCGCGCATGGCCTACAACGTCGCCAAGTGGAGTCATGAAGCCAAGGATTGGCGGCCCATCGGCAAGGGGCACTACATTCGCCTCAGCAAGCTCGAGTCGGCGGCCAAGGACTACCCCGAGGGCCTGCCTGGGCTGCCGATCCTCCCCGAGGTCTTCCACGGGTTCCTGGCGGCGGGCTTCCCCCGGATCCGCTGCCTGACCCTCGACACCGAAGGCAACATCTACGTGGGCGGGACGCTGGCCGTGGTGACGGGGACCTTCCCGATCCACGAGCGCATGAAGGAGGAGACCTTCGGCATCGCCAAATACGACGTCAAGACCCAGACGTGGGGCCCGTGCACCACGGTCGGGGGCGTGTCGCGCGACGTGCAGCAAATGACCTGGCTCGACGAGGGCCGGACCAAGATGCTCTTGAGCGGCGACTTCCACTACGACAACGCCTGGAACCCGCTCCACGGGGCGGCGGTCTTCGACGTCAAGACCGGCGTGCTCTCCCCCCTGGGCGGCGGCCTCCTGCGCGCCAGCCGCACCCAAGTGATCAGCTCGACCGTCTCGCACTTCGTCGACGGCGACGACTGGTACTTCGCCGGTCTGTTCGACCACGCGGGGATCAACGCCAACGACATGGTCGGGGCCCCGATCGAGTCGGCCTACGTGGCACACTACAACGCCACCAAGAGCCTCGATCCCAACGCCGGCTTGAGCGTGGCCGAGGTGGCCCCCGTCGAGGCCCCCGCCGGGTTCAGCTCCAAGCAGGTGAAGGTCGACCTCACCGCGACCCTCGAGGGCGAGGGCGAGGTGATCTGGTACGAGAAGGCCAGCAACGGCCAGTTCAAGGAGAAGGGCAAGGGCCTCAGCTTCACCGCCAACCTGCGGATCAAGGGCACCGACGGCGACCAATACGTCTACGTCGCCGTCCGCGGCCCCGACGGCTCCGAGGGCGGCAAGCAGCCCGTGCGGATCCCGGTCACGCCCGCCAAGTAGCGGCGCGGCGAGCGCCGCCGCCCGCCTGGCGGGCGGCGGCCAAGCCGCGCGCCTACTCGAGCACGGCGCCCGCGGCGACGAGCGCGTCGACGGCGGCGGGCTCGAGCCCCAGGTGCTCGGTCAGGATCGCGCGGGAGTCGGCGCCAGCCTGCGGCGGGCAGGGCGCGGCTGGCGGGGCCAGAGGCGGGTCGAAGCGGAACGGCGGCCCTGGCGGCAGCAAGCCGCGGGCTTGGACGTGCGGGTCGCGGGCCAGGTCGTCGTAGTCGAGCACCGGGCTCCAGCAGCAGCCCGCGTCCTCGAGCAGGGCGCGCCAGTGGGCGAGGGGTTCGCCGCGAAACAGCGCGGCGACGTCGGCGCACAGCGTGCCGTCGAACTGGCGCGCGGACCAGTCGTCCTGGCCCACGGCGGCGCAGAAGCGCAGCCAGAACTTCGGCTCCAAGGCGCCCAGGGCGCCGGAGCGCCCGTCGGCGGTGGCGTAGACCCGGTAGCAGGGCACCGCGCCCGTGAGCAGGGTCTGGCCGGCGTTCCAAGGCTGGCCCGCGAGGTGCGCCGAGAGCCCCATGGTTTGAAACGAGACCAGTGCCTCGAGCATGCTCGCGTCGACGGTGCGCCCCACCCCAGTCCGCGCGCGCTCGTGCAAGGCGAGCAGGATCCCGATCACGGCCGAGAGCGCGGCGCTCATGTCGCCGAGCTGCAGTCCCGGGAGCGCGGGGTGCCCGTCTTCGCCGACCGCCTGGCTGAGGGCGCCGGCGTAGGCCTGATAGTTGAGGTCGTGCCCGGGGGTGTCGCGGTAGGGGCCGGTCTGCCCGTAGCCGCTCAGCGAGCAGCGCACGAGGCGCGGGTGGCGCGCGAGGTCGACGCCCAGGCGCTCGAGCACCCCCGGGCGGAAGCCCTCGACGACCACGTCGGCCCGCTCGAGGAGCCCGTGGAGGGTCTCGACCCCCTGGGGGTGCTTGAGGTCGAGGCCGAGGCTGCGCTTGCCGCGGTTGAGCTGGGCGAACACCGCCGAGACCCCGGCGTCGTCGTAGGGGGGGAAGAACCGGGCCGGATCGCCTTCGGGGGCCTCGACCTTGAGCACGGTCGCGCCGTGGTGCGCGAGGAGCCAGGTGGCGTAGGGGCCTGGCAGGTGCCGGGTCAGGTCGATCACCAGGACGTCTCGGAGCATGGGACCTCTGAGGCGAAGCTACGCGCTGGCTGGCTCCCCGGCAAACCCGGGTTCGGGGTCGGCCGGGGGCGCGTACGCCAGGTCATGCACCGAGCGGGTCCGAGCGGGTAGGGTGGAGCGCAGCCCGCGGAGGATTCGGTTGGCGACGGACGAGGAGCTCAAGCAGGTCGTGCTCGGGAACCGGCTCGCGACCGAGGAGCAGGTGAACGAGGCCTTGGCCTGCGGGCCCGAGCAGCACCCGGGCAAGGACCTCGCGGAGGTCCTGTTCCTCCGCGGCGCGCTGGATCGCGCCCAGGTGACCCTCGTGCGGCGCGTGGCCAAGATGCAGCGCAAGAAGCCCTCCCAGCGCGCCCCGCGGCCCAAGTCTGCGGCGCTCGAAGAGAGCGCGCTCGAGGGGCAGGAGTCGCACACCCCGCTCGTGGCCCAGGCCGAGCCCCCGCTGCCGCGCGCCGAGGAGGAGACCAAGGAGCTGCCCGCGAAGCCCGCGCGGGAGTCCGCGCCCAAGGCCAAGGCCAAGGCCAAGGGCGAGCGCGCGGGGGCCAAGACCCCCGACGCCATGGTCTCGCTCAGCGCGAGCAGCAAGCTCCGCCGCGGCGACCCCGCGCAGATCGGGCGCTACACCTTGCTCGAGCGGATCGCCAAGGGCGGCATGGGGGTGGTCTACAGGGCCCAGCACACCGAGCTCGGGCGGGTGTTCGCGCTGAAGGTGCTCAGCGAGCGCATGGCCAACTCCAAGGAGGCGCTCACGCGCTTCCAGCGCGAGGCGAAGATCGCCGCGCGCCTCGACCACCCCAACGTCGTGCGTGTGCACGACGCGGGGGCCGACGGCGAATACGCCTACCTGGTCATGGATCACGTCGACGGCCCCGACCTCGACACCGTGATCGAGCAAGAGGGCGTGGGCGTGCGCAAGGCGGCGCAGGTCGCGGCGGCGATCGCCGACGCCCTCGAGCACGCGCACGAGCAGGGGATCGTCCACCGCGACGTGAAGCCCGACAACATCTTGCTCGACCGCCGCACCGGTCAGCCCAAGATCACCGACTTCGGGATCGTGAAGGACCTGACCGAGGACGCCGACGACGCCAAGCTGACCCGCACGGGCTTCACCCTGGGCTCGCCCTGCTACATGTCGCCCGAGCAGGCTCGCGGTCAGCACGACAAGGTCGGGGTGCGCTCGGACATTTACTCGCTGTGCGCGACGCTCTACGAGATGCTGGCCGGCCAGCCGCCCTTCGACGGCGATGCGATCCACCAGATCATGGTCAAGGTGATCGAGGAGGACCCGGTCGACGTGCGGGTGCTCAACCCCTCGATCCCCGTGGACCTGGCCGCGATCGCGATGAAGGGGCTCGAGAAGGACCCCGCGCGGCGCTACGCCTCGGCCCAGGAGCTGGCCCTCGACCTGCGCCGCTTCCTCGCCGGCGACGCCGTGCTCGCCAAGCCGCCCGGGTTCGGGACCAAGCTCAGCCGCGGCGTGCGCCGCCACCGGACCCTGGTGTTCTTGACCGCGGTGCTGACCCTCGGCCTCGGGGGGATGGGCCTTTGGACCTGGCAGCAAGAGCGCGCGCGGCGGGCTTCGCTGCGCCAGGAGCGCCAGGAACGGATCGCCGACGCGCTGGTGCTGATCCACGCCGCGCAGCAGCAGGCCGACGTGATCGCCAAGCGCCGCGGCTACCTCGACGCCTTGCTGCAGCTCGAGCAGGTCTTGCTCAGTGAGCCCACCCACCCCGAGGCCCTGGCCGCGAAGCAGCAGGTGATCCTCGAGCTCGGAGATCACCTGATCGAGGCCGGCGAGGCGACCTTCGCCGAGTTCGTGTTCGGGCTCGGGCAAAACGTGGTGGACTCCGCCGTGATCACCTCGCGCCTGCAGGCCGCGCGCCTCGGTCACTGGGCCGAGGAGGCGCGTGAGCGCGAGCGGGCCGGCGACCTGCGCGAGGCGCGCAGGCTCTATGAGAGCGGGCTCGAGGAGCTGCGCCGCGCGGGGTTCCAGGCCAAGTTCCTCAAGGCCAAGCTCGCGACCCTCGACGCGGCGCTCGAGCAGCAGCGGCTCGAGCGCTCGGTGGCCGAGCTCGAGCGCCTGGCCGAGGAGGCCGCGGCCAAGGGCGACCACGTCACGGCCCTGGGGGTCTACAGCCGCGCGTGCGAGCTCGACCCCAAGAACGGCGACCTGCCGGTGAAGCGCGCGAACCAGGAGCGCCAGGTGCTGGCCGAGCTCGACGCCCTCGCCTCCGAGGCCGCCACCGCCCGCGGCGCGGCGTTGGCCGCCCTCGGGGGCGGCCCTGAGGCCCAGGCCGAGGAGCAGGTCGCGGCGCTGCTCAGCTCGGCCGACGCCAAGCTCGAGGCCGCCGACACCCGGGTCGACGCCGAGGACTACGCCGAGGCGCAGCTGCTCTATCGCGACGCCCGGCAGCGCTACGGCGAGGCGGCCTCGCGCGCCACGGCGATCCGTGCGCGCGCCCAGTGCGAGGTCGCGGAGCAGGCGGCCGAGGCGCAGCGCGCCCAGAGCTTCGCGCCGAGCGAGTTCGGTCGCGCGCGCGAGCTCGCGCTGCGCGCGCGCAAGGCGCTGCAGTCTGGCGACTACTCCGAGGCCGCGAGCGGCTTCGAGTCGGCCGCGAGCGTGTTCCGCAGCGCGGCGCGCACCGGGGCGGGCAAGGGCGACGTCTCCAGCGCGCGCGCCGCGGCCCAGGAGGCGCGCAGCGCGCTGCAGTCCGAGATCGGCGCTCAGCCCGGCCTCGTCATGTATCAGACCGCCGAGCAAGACTACCGTCAGGCCGAGCTGCACTTCTCGCGCGCCGAGTATCCCCTGGCCAAGACGCTCTACGAGCGCGCGGAGGGCGGCTTCGCCGAGCTCCTCGCCGTCAAGGCCACGCTGATCGAGGCCCTCGGCCTGCGCGAGCAGGTGCGGCGGGCCAAGGCGGAGGCCGGTCGAGCCGACGCGGCGCGCTTCGCCTCGGAGGAGCACGAGTCCGGGATTCAAGCTCAGACCGCCGGGGAAGACGCGCTCGAGCGCGGGAAGTTGAGCGAGGCGATCGAGGAGCTCCAGCGCGCGCTCTACCGCTTCGAGCTCGCGACCCGCGCCTCGAAGCCGCGCCAGGCGAGTCTGCTCCAGGCGCAGGAGGCCCGGGCGGTGGCCGAGGCCCTGCGCGACAAGATCCGCGAGGCGCGCTTGACCTGGAAGCCCGACTACAAGGAGGGGGAGCGCCAGTTCCGCGAGGGCGAGGCCCTCGTCGACGAGGGCAACTTCAAGAGCGCCCGTCGAAAGTTCTCACGCGCCGCCGGCTTGTTCCAGAAGGTCGACTTCTAGGGCTCGTTCCGAGCCCCCGGCCGTTCGGTCCGCTGAGGCCGTTCGGTCCGCTGAGGCCGTTCGGTCCGCTGAGGCCGTTCTGTCCTTCTGTCCTTCGGGCGTCGTGCGCGGGTGACAGGCGGGGCGGGGCTGGGCGTAACGGAGGGTGGAAGCGCAGGGGGCGTGCCGCGCAGCTCGCGCGGGGCGCTCTTCACGCTTGCCGAGTTTGGCACTCGGCGGGCGCGGTCGACCTCGTCGTCGCTCCGTGTTCCTTCCGGCGTCTCGCTTTCACCATCCTTGCGATAGCTCAACGGAAGAGCATCAGACCCTTAATCTGAACGTTGCGGGTTCGAATCCCGTTCGCTAGACCACCTCCCTGCGGGGGGGAACACCGCTGGACACGGTGCTGCCGGCGCGGCAGCCCGAGCCGGTTCGGCGCTCCAGCTCGCGCGACCTCGGTCGCGCGGGCGCCGTCGATCCAGGGCCTCGCGGCGCGCACCCGACGACGTCTCACCTGCGCCCCGGGTTTCGACCCGCAGCGCAGCCCGGGGGCGCCGTCAGCTGCGCGACCCCGCCCCGGACCCTCGGGGAGCGCTCGCCAGCCTGGGCTGCCTCGCCGCTCTCTTCGCCGTCAGCAGGAGCTGAATCATGTTCCACCGCGTTCGTATCGGCCGCCAAGAGCGCGGCTTCGCCTTGCTTCAGGGAGACCTGGTGCGCTACCTGCGCCCGGGCGTGCACTGGGTGCGCAGCTGCTACACCCTGGAGCGCGCCTCGCTGCACACGCCCCGCCTCGACAGCCCCCACCTGCGCACGCTCTTGCGCGACCCGCAGGTGCGGAGCGAGCTCGAGGTGATCGACCTCGCCCAGGACGAGCGCGCCCTGGTGTGGCTCGACGGCCGGCTGCACGCGGTGTGGGGTTCGTCCCATGGCGGGCCGATCGCCTACTGGAAGGACAGCGGCGCGCTCGTGGTCGAGCGGGTGGACGCGAGCGAGCTCGCGTTCACCCACCCGCGGCTGAGCGCGATCCTCGACTCCGAGGGCGGGCGCCGCGAGCTCGAGCAGGTCACCGTGCCTGCCGGGCACCGGGGGCTGCACTACGTCGACCACGCGCTGCGCGCCGAGCTCGCGCCCGGGCGCTACGCGTTCTGGCGCGGCGTGCGGCACAGCGCGGTGTGCACCGTGGACCAGCGCACCTGCACCGTCGATCTGACGGGGCAGGAGGTGCTGACCGCGGACAAGGTCACGCTGCGGGTGAACCTCAGCGCGACCACCCGCGTCGCGGAGCCGCGGTGCTACCACGAAGCCGCGCAGGACACCTCGGCGGTGATCTACCGGCAGCTGCAGCTCGGGCTGCGGCGCGCCGTCGGCGCGCGGACGCTCGACGACGTGCTGCAGTCGAAGGAGGCGATCGCGGTCGAGGTCCACGAGGCCGCGGCGCCCCAGGCCGAGGCGCTCGGGGTGCGTCTGCACGACGTCGGCCTGCGCGACGTGATCTTGCCCGGCGAGATGCGGGCGCTCCTCAACCGCGTGATCGAGGCGGAGGTGCGCGCGCGGGCCGGGGTGATCGAGCGGCGGGAGGAGACCCAGGCCACCCGCTCGCTGCTCAACACGGCGCGCCTGGTCGAGCAGTCGCCGACGCTCATGCGCCTCAAGGAGCTGGAGGCCGTCGAGCGCATGGTGGCCTCGGTCGGCTCGATGCATTTGATCGGCGGCGTGGAGGAGCTCATGACGCAGCTCCTCCCGCCTGCCCTCGGGACGACCTCGGGCGAGGTCGCCCCACGGCCATGACGGATCGCGGGCGCCGCGCGGCGCGGCGCCCGCGACCGTCCTCGTTCCGGGAGACC
>JAGQRJ010000162.1 GCA_020425635.1 Planctomycetota bacterium
CCGACGCCGATCCTGAAAACCTCACGGCCACCAAGCCGTAGGGGCGGAGCTTGCCTCCGCCCGCCGTCGCGCTCCCCCGCGTCGCTCTCTTCCCGACACCGAATCCGAGACCGAAGCCGAAGCCGAAGCCGAGGCCGAAGCCGAGGCCGAATCCGAGACCGAAGCCGAGGCCGAAGCCGAGGCCGACGCCGAAGCCGAGGCCGAATCCGAGACCTGTCCTGAAACCTCCGGCCACCAAGCCGTAGGGGCGGAGCTTGCCTCCGCCCGCCGTCGCGCTCCCCCGCGTCGCTCGCTCCCCGAGGCCGAAACGGACGCGAGCTCAGTCGATCCGGGTCGTGCTCACCTCGACCCGGCCCTCGGTGAGGGTGCGGTGCACCGGGCAGCGGTCGGCGATCTCGGTCAGCCGCTCGCGTTGCTCCGCGTTGAGCGGGCCGCGCAAGGTGAGCTCACGGGTGATCGCGTCGATCCGCTGAGCCTTCTCCCCGGGGCAGTCCTCGCAGTCCTTGCGGTGGTCGGCGCGGTGGCGGAGCACGACCTCGACGCCCTCGAGCGGCCACTTCTTGCGGTCGGCGTACATCCGCAGGGTCATGGAGGTGCAGGCGCCCAACCCAGACAACAGGTACTCGTAGGGGCTGGGCCCGAGGTCGGCCCCGCCGACCTTCGGCGGCTCGTCGGCGACCTGGTGGTGCAGCCCGCGGACCTCGACCTCCTGGGTGTAGCCCTGGGGGCCCCCGACCACGCGCACGGCGTCGCCCACGGGGGCGGGGGCCGCCGCGGGGTCGAGGTAGCGGGTGCACCAGGTCGCGATCACGCGCCCGGCGTAGCGCGCGTCGTCGGGGTTCGAGAGCAGGTGGTCGGCGCCGTCGAGGCTGAGGAAGCTCTTGGGGTGGCGCGCGGCCTGAAAGATCCTGCGGGCGTGCTCGATCCCGACCACACCGTCCTGGGGCGAGTGACACACGAGCAGCGCGCGCCCGAGGCGCTCGAGGGTCCCGTCGAGCTGGGCGTCGTCGAGGTCGTCGAGGAACTTCCTGCGGATCGTGAACTGCCGCCCGCTGATCTCGACCTGCGCCTCGCCCCGTGCCTCGAGCTCGGGCACCGCGTCGGCGAGGAGCCCGGCCACGTGGGCGGGGTCGCTGGGGGCCCCGAGGGTCACCACCGCGCGGCACTCGGGGATCTGGGGCGCCGCGCTGAGCGCCGCCGCGCCGCCGAGGCTGTGGCCGACGAGCAGCGCAGGAGCGCGGCCCTGGGCGCGGAGGAACTCGGCGGCGGCGAGCAGGTCTTCGACGTTGCTCGTGAAGCTGGTCTCCGCGAACTCGCCCTCCGACTGCCCGAGCCCGGTGAAGTCGAAGCGCAGCGTCCCGATCCCCTCGGCGGCGAGCGCTCCGCTCAGCTCCCGCGCGGCGCGCAGGTCCTTGGAGCAGGTGAAGCAGTGGGCGAAGAGCGCCCACCCGCGGACCCGCCCGCGCGGCGCGTGCAGCTTGCCGGCGAGCGCGCCGCCCTGGGCCCCGGGAAACTCGACTCGCTCGGCCTGCATGGCCCCTCCCTCTACTCCGCCGGCTCGCGGAGTCGTTCGTCGTCGCAGTAGACCCGCCCGCCGCCGTCGCGCAAGAAGCCGACGAGGGTCGCGCCGTGTTCGTCCGCGAGCTCGACCGCCAGCGACGACGCCGCCGAGACCGAGGCCACCACCGGCACGCGGAGTCGCAGCGCCTTGAGCACCAGCTCGTAGCCGCCGCGCCCCGAGAGGATCACCACCGCCTGGCTCAGGTCGCGCCCGTCGAGGACGCAGCGCCCGAGGACCTTGTCGAGGGCGTTGTGGCGCCCGACGTCTTCGCGCACCCCCCACAGCTCGCCCGCGGCGGAGAAGACCGCCGCCGCGTGGCTGCCCCCGGTGGCCTGAAAGGTGCGCTGCTCCGCGCGCATGCGCTCGCCCCAGGCGTTGAGCTCCGCGAGCCCGACCCGCGGGCCCGGGCGCAGCTCCGGCAGGCTGCGCGCCAGCGCAGCCGGGGAGGTCAGCCCGCACAGCCCGCAGCTCGGGCGAATCGCGTGCGCGCGGCTCAGGCGCTCGCGCGCCACCGGGCCCAACTCCACCCCAGGGCGCAAGGTGACCCGCACCCGGTCGACCGGCGGCCCGTCTTCGTCCGGCTCAGGACCCTCGCCGGCCGGGAGCGCCTCGACGTCCTGGAGCTCGGCCCGGTCGCTCAGGATCCCCTCGCCGAGGAGGAAGCCCACCGCCAGCTCTTCGTCGTGCCCCGGCGTGCGCATGGTCAGCACGCGGTCGCCCTCGGCGAGCTCGATCAGCAGCGGCTCTTCGCGCACCACCCACGCCTCGCCGCTCGGGGTCGTGACGCGTTTGGCGTCTGGCCGGGTGTCCTCGTCGGTCACGCGGGCCCGCTAGCGTCCGCCGGTGAGCTTGGCCTCGAAGGCCGCGATCAGCCGGTCGGCCTCGAGCCGCGCGCGCGCGACCTCGCTGTCGCTGGTCGGCGCCCGGCTCTCCTCGAGGAAGCGCCGGAGGTGCTTGAGCGCGGCCGCGTAGTCGTCGAGGTCGCCGTAGATCCGTCCGCGCTCCAGGGCCAGCAGGCTGCGCGAGAAGGCGTAGGCCTCCCCCTCTCGGATCAGCCCCTCGGCCTGGTCGAGGCACTCCAGCGCGCGGCTGGGGACCTCGAGCTGGCGCAGCACCCTGGCGCGCTCGAACCAGGCGTCGACCAGGCGTGGCCCCTGGCCGATCGCGCGCTCGAGGTCGGCCTCGGCCTCGCGCAGGCGGTTCTGACTGACCTCGACCCGGGCGCGGATCAGGAGCGCGTGGGGCAGGGCGCACTCTTGGATCGCGCTCGACGCGTGGCGCGAGGCCTCGTCGATCCGCCCCAGCGAGAGGAACATTTCCGCGAGCAGCAGGTGCCCCCGGGCGCGCTGCCGGGGCAGGCTGTAGGGGTCTCGCGCCACCCGCCGCAGGTCCTCGCCGCCGGCCAGGTCCTTGCGCTCCAGCCGCAGCTGCCCCCGGAGCAGGTGCGCCTCGGGCCCAACCCGCGCTTCGAGCGCGCGGTTGACGTGACCGAGCGCCGGGCCTCCCTCGGCGACGAGCGCCAAGGCGAGGTGGGCCCAGCCCGCCTGAGGATCGACCCGCAGCGCCGCGCTGGCCTCGCGCTTGGCCCCCTCGCGCTGAACCGCGTCGTCCTTGGCGCGCCCGCGCCAGTCGAGGGGCAGGCGCGCGTAGGCGTGGAAGCCCAGGGCGCCCGGGTGCCCGGGCGAGCGCTCGAGCACCGCCTCGAGGGCCTGCATGCTGCGCAGCGGCTGCTCTTGCTGCCACCAAGCCTGGGCCGCGAGGGTCAAGGCGTCGGACGATCCCACCCCCGCCTCGAGCAAGGGGCCCAGCGCCTCGAGCGCGCGCTCGGGCTTCGCGCGCCCGAGCTCGACCCGCGCCAGACCCAGGCGCGCGTCGACGCTGGTGCCCTCCCCCGCGAGCGCGGCCTGGTACGAGCGGAGGGCAGCCTCGACCCGCCCCTGGCACTCGGCGATCCGTCCGCCGGCGAAGCGCCCAACCGCCTGCTCCGAGTACGTGCCCGCGAGCCTCCGCCAGCAGGCCTCGGCCTCCTCCTCGTCGCCGTCTCGCAGGGCGAGCTCCGCGCGAAGCAGGAGCCCCTCGGCGTGCTGGGGCTCGAGGTCGAGCGCGCGCACGAGGTCTTCCCGCGCGCCGTCCCAGGGCGCGCGCAGGTTCGCCCCAGCGGCGAGCTGTGCCGCCGATTGCTCGATCCGCGCCTCCGCGCGGGCGACGAGGGCGGGCACGAAGTCGGGGTGAGCCTCCAGCGCCGCGGTGCACACCCGCTCCCGCGAGGCTGCGCTCGGCGCGTCGGGCAAGGCCGCGAACTCGGCCTCGGCCAGCTTGCGCCCCCCTCGATCGAGCTCCTCCTCGGCCCGCTCGACCGCGATCCGCACCTCCGGGTCGCTGCGCACGTCGGGGGGCAGGCTCTGCGCGAGGCGGATCACCTCGGCGGGAGCGGCCCCCTCGACCGCGGCGACGAAGCGCGAGGCCGGGGTCGTCGGCGCGAACACGAGGCCCTGCACCGCGTAGGCGACGCTCGCCACGAGCACGACCGCCGAGCCGCCGACCAGCACCCACCACCCGGTCGACGCCCCGCGCTGCTCGCCGCCGTAGGGCGTGCGCCAGTCGCCGCCGACCTCGAAGGCCTCCTCGCGCGGGCGATAGGCGGGGAGCGGGTCGTCCTCGAACAAGGTCGGCGGGTGCCCCCCCGACTCCCGCGCAGGCGGGAACTTCGCCGCCGGCGCCCCGATCCCGAACCCGCGCAGACGAGGCTCCTGGGGGGCCCGCCCCCACGCCGCGAAGGGATCCGCGCCAGCCACGGGCAGCCCGCTGAACGGGTCGACCGACCTCCGTGCTTTGCGCGGCTTCTTCGGCTCCCTGCCGAAGACCGGCGGAGGAGGCTTCCGCCGCCGAGGTTTCCCTCCGTCGACGCCCGCCCGCTTCAGCCGCCCCGAGGGCCGGATCAGCTCGTCCTCTTCGCCCGTCCACACCAGCGTGTGCTTCTGGGGGGGCATGACCCGGTCGTCGCCCGCGGCCTCGGCGTCGGTCTCGGTCTCGCGAGGGGAGCGACGCGGGGGAGCGCGACGGCGGGCGGAGGCAAGCTCCGCCCCTACGGCTTGGTGGCCCGGGGACTCGGCGTCGGTCTCGGCCTCGGTCTCGGCCTCGGTCTCGGTCTCGGCCTCGGTCTCGGTCTCGGCGTCGGTCTCGGCGTCGGTCTCGGCGTCGGTCTCGGCGTCGGTCTCGGCGTCGGTCTCGGTCTCGCGAGGGGAGCGACGCGGGGGAG
>JAGQRJ010000163.1 GCA_020425635.1 Planctomycetota bacterium
CAGCGACGAGCACTTCCGCGGATCCCACAGCGACTACGCGCGCTACCTCGCGGGCATGGACGCCTCCATGCGCCAGAAGGTCGCGCTGACCGCCGCGCACCTCCTGGGCGAGGGGCGGATCGCCGACATGGGCATGGGCTCGGGGGCCGGGAGCGCTGCGCTGGCGGGGCTCTATCCGCGGCTGCACGTGACCGGGGTCGACCTCAGCCCGACCATGGTCGCCCTCGCCCGCGAGCGCTTCCCGGAGCAGGCGAACCTCGAGTTCGTCCAAGGCGACATCGCGCTCCCCTGCTTCCCCGCCGAGAGCCTGGCCGGGATCTTCGACTCGTCGGTGCTGCACCACGTGACGAGCTTCGGCGGCTACGACCGCGGGGCCGCCGCGCGCGCTTTGACCGCTCAGGTGCCGCAGCTCGCGCTCGGCGGCTCGCTGATCGTGCGCGACTTCCTCGACCCGGGAGCGGGCGAGGTCTTGCTCGACCTCCCCAACGACGACGGCGACGCCAGCGACGACCCGACGTCCTGCTCGAGCGCCGCCTTGTTCCTCCGCTTCGCCCGTGAGTTTCGCTGCCTGCTGCCCGAGGGGGAGCGTGGCTTCGAGGCCCGCGAGGTCGCGGCCGACGACCTGCCGCAGGGGTGGCGGCGCTTTCGCGCGCGCCTGACCTGCGCCGTCGAGTTCGTGCTCCGCAAGGACTACCGCGCGGACTGGGAGGCGGAGGTCAAGGAGGAATACACCTACCTGACCCAGGACGCGTTCGAGGAGGTGTTCGCCCGCCTCGGGTTGCGGGTCTTGGCCTCGACGCCGCTGCGCAACCCCTGGATCGTCGCGCATCGCTTCCGCGGGAAGTTCGTGCTCCGCGACCTCGAGGGGCGGCCGCTCGAAGACCCCGCGACCAACTACGTGATCGTCGGCGAGCGGGTGGCCCCCGGCGCGGGGGTGCAGCTGCGCGAGGCAGGCCCGGCCCCCGGCCCCTGTCGCTTCCTCGAGCTCGAGCACCACCAGAAGCTCCCCGACGGCCCGGTGTTCGACCTCGCGCGGCGCCCGCACCTCACCGTCGACCTGCTGCCCTGGTTCCGCGAGGGCGCGGAGCTGTTCGTGCTCGCCCGCAAGAGCTACCCCCGCCCGATCCTGACCGCGAGCTCCCAGGCGCCGGCCCTCGACGGCAGCCGGGTCGGCGGCGGCTACGTCACCGAGCCGCTCTCGGTGCTCCAGGGCGACTCGCCCCTGGGCCGGACGGCGGAGGAGGCCCTCGAGGCGCGGGCGGGGATCGGGCCGCAGGCGATCCGCGGCGTCCGCCAGGGCTCGACCTACTACCCCTCCCCGGGCGGCGTGCAGGAGGAGGTCCGCTCGCTCCTGCTCGAGACCGACCCCGTGTTCGTCAACCGCCAGGCCCCCGCGGTCTCGGGCTTCTCGACCTCGGGTCAGGTGCGAGCGATCGAGGCGCGGCAGGCCCTGCGCGCAGCGCAGGTCGGCGGGCTGCCCAACGCGCGCCTCGAGCTCAACGTCTACGACCTGCTGCTCCAGCTCGGAGAGGCGCCCGGGCCTTGGATCGGCGCCGAGGTCGAGGTCGCCGAGGGGCCCCCAGCGCCCGCGACCTCCGTGCGCGAGCTCGGGCGGCGCCCCGCCCGGCGGCGCTTCCGTCGCGCGCCGGCCAGCGCGTCGTCGGGCTTCCTCCGCGTGCACCGAGCTCGCTTCGAGGAGCTCGACGCCGAGGGCCACGCCCTCGGTGAGCAGACCCTCGAGTACGTCGTGCCCGCGAGGCTCAGCACGAACACGGTGGCCGTGGCGCTCCTGCGCCGCGTCCAGGGGCGGGTGCTGCTGGGCCTCGACGACGACGACCTGCCCGCGGTGCAGGCCTTCCTCGGCAACAGTCAGCTCTGCGTGGCCCCCGCCTGGCGCTTGCCCGCGGAGGTCACGAGCCTGACCCCGGCCCGCGCCTGGCTGCGCGCGCGGATCGCCCAGGAATACGGCCTGCGCTGCGGACGGATCGCCGAGCTCGGTGGGCGCTACCACCCCTCGCCGGGCGTCACCCCCGAGGTCGTCTACCCCTTCGCCTGTGAGGTCGAGGGCGAGCTCGAGCGCCGCGACCGTGAGCTGGCGTGGGTCCCGCTCGAGGAGGCCGTGCGCGAGCGCGGCCTGCTCCCCGACGGGCACCTGCGCGTGGTCTCGCTGCGCGCGGCGCACGCCACCGGGAGCTGGCCCAACCCGCGCTGAAGCCCTCCCGCGCTGAAGCCCTTAGGGGGCCGGGTGCGGGACGAAGACGCGCTGCCCGTAGTCGAGCACGGCCCAGCGGACCTCGCCGGCTTCGTGCTCGCGGTTGTAGCTCTTCATGTGGCGGCGAAAGGTCTCGACGTCGACGCCGGGAAACAGCGCGAGCCCGGCGTTGAGCGGCTGCATGAAGTTGTCGTAGTGCGTCGGGAGCACGAGCCCGGCGCCCGACGCCTCGACGATCGCCTTGGTGCGCTCGGCCCTCAGCGGCTCGCCGTTGATCCCGTAGATCAGCGCGTCGGCCTTCAGTTCGCGGAGCTCCCCCTGCTCGTAGAGCACGGTGGGGTGGAACCACAGCGAGGCCCCGCCCGCCGACTGGAGGTGAAAGCTGATCGTCTCGTCGAGGCCGAACTGCCAGAACCACAAGGCGCCCGCCTCGGGGCTGACCTCGCCGGCGAAGGGCGGGTCCATGCCGAGGATCGGGACGTGCTTGGCCTCGCCCACGGTGACCGTGAAGCTGCCGAGGGTCAGCTCGTCGCCGGGCTCGACCGGGTGGGTCTTGGCCGCGTCGACCCCGCGCGAGCGCGCGAGGTTGCAGGTCGAGGTCGAGCCGTAGACCTCGGCCCCCGTGCGCTTGGCGATCGCGGCGACGTCGAGGGAGTGGTCGTGGTGGGGGTGGTTGACCAGAATGAAGTCCGCGCGAGGGCACAGCGGCTCCTCGAGCAGCGGGTCCGACGCCAGGGGCAGCAGGAGCTCGGTCGGGCGGGGCCGCGTCGCCGTCGGGTCGAGCAAGATCGTCGTCGTCCCGTCGCTGACCTCGTAGCCCGAGACCCCGAGGTAGCGAATCCAGAGGCCCTCGCCGACCTTGCCTTGCTGCGGCGTCACCGCGTCGTCCGGGTGGATCGTGTAGGGCACGTGGCGGAAGTAGACCTCGGCGACCACGACCAGGGTCAGGAAGGGCGCGAGCAAGAGCGCGACCGCCCAGCCGAGGCGGCGGAGCCAACGACGCTTCGGGCGCCCGTTGTTCAAGATGTCCCAGGTGCTGCTGCGGCCCATGGGGAGCATGGTAGCACCAGGCTCGGGGGCGTCGGGAGCCCCGGGTGGGGCGTCTTCAGGCGAGGAGCTGCGGGAGGGCGAGGGTCGCGAGGCCGAGCACGAGGAGGAAGCCGCACATGTCGGTGACCGTGGTCAGCACGGGCCCCGAGGCGAGGGCGGGGTCCCTGCCCAGGCGCTTGAGCACCAGGGGCACCGAGCCGCCGATCAGCACGGAGACGAGGGTGTTCACGCAGAGGGCCACGCCGACCACCGCGCCGAGCCACACGTTGCCCTTCCAGAGCCAGGCGACCAGAGCCAAGAGCGCGCCGAGGAGCAGCCCGTTGATCAAGCCGACCCCCGCCTCCTTCTTCAGCACGCGCCAGAGCTCGTGAGGGCGGACCGTGCCCAGGGCGAGCTCGCGCACGCTGACGCCCACGGCCTGGGAGCCCGAGCAGCCGCTCATGTCGGAGATGATCGGGAGGAACACCGCGAGCGCGATCACCTGGGTCAGCGTGTCCTGATAGAACGCGATCACACTCGCGGCGGCGACGTTGAGGATCACGTTCAGGCTCAGCCAGGAGAGCCTGCGCCGCGAACGCAAGAGCAGGGGCATGGAGCGCAGCTCTTCGCCGCCGACGATCCCCTGGGCGCTGAGGTAGTCGCGGTCCGCGCGGGCGCCGGCCGCCTCCTCCAGGCTCGCCCGGCGGAGCACGCCCAGCACCTTCCCCTCGGCGTCGAGGACGGGGACTCCGAGGAAGCGGTTGCTGCGGAAGACCTCCTCCAGCTCCTCGAGCGGCGCGTCGTCGCGGACCGAGACCGGGTCCGCGATCATGAGCGCGCGCACGAGGGTCTTCGACGGCGCGAGCAGCAGATCCCGCAGCCGCAGGACGCCCTGGAGCACCTCGTCGCGGACGGCGTAGGCGTACTGCACCTCGTAGTCGGCGTAGACCTCGGCGTTCTGGCGCATGTCCTCGATCACCTGGGCGACCGTCCACTCGGTGGGAAAGGTCAGGACCTCGGTCGCCATCAGTCCGCCCGCGACGTGGTCGTCGTAGGCGCTGAGGAAGCGGACCTCCTCCGCCTCCTCCGGGTCGACCTGGGCGAGCTCGGCGAGCACGGCGTCTCCGCGCTCGGGCGTCAGCTCGTGGAGGAGGTCGGCCTGCTGGTCGCTGGGGAGCTCGTGGACGACCGCCGCGAGCTGCGCGGGCGCGAGGTCCATGACCAGCTCGGTGACCTGGGGCTCCGGGAGCCGCTCGAGCAGGTGGGCGGCGTCTTCGGGGCTCAGGCGCCCGACGACGGTCAGGCGCTCCGAGCGACTGAGCTCGGAGAGCGCGCGCGACACGTCGCCCGAGTTGAGCTCCTCGATCGCGGCCCCGAGCGCGACGGCGTCGCGGTGTTCCAGGAGATCGTCCGCGTCGGGAAGCTGCTCGCTCATCGTCTGCCCCCTCTCCGAGGAAGGGGGAGCATACGACGATCTCGCCGTACATGACTCCGCCCCCGCGAGACTCGCGGGGGCGGATCGTGGGAACGACGAGTTCCCAACCAAGAACAATGGAGAGAGAGAAAGAGAGATTGGAGAGAGAGAAAGAGAGAAAGAGAGATTGGAGAGAGAGAGAAGAGTTGTCATGAAGGCCGTGGCCTTCGCGGATCCTCATTGCATACCCCGTGCCCTCCGCAGCCTCTCCGTGATTCAAGGAGTTACCCCGCCCCTTTCGCGGGGATCCGCGCGTTGAAAAGGGAATGAGGTTCAACGGGGCTTTGGGATCGGTTTGGGGTCATTCGGGTCCACCGTGCCAAGACCTTCCCCCAGCTGTGGTTGCCCAAGCCCAAACTTCCGTCCAAGATAGGGTTGTGAGCAAACACGAGGTCAGCATCGATCCCGGCAGCGCCGTGGAGTTGACCAGCCTACGGACGCGCAGAGTCGCCCACTGCGTCGTGGGGAGAGCGCTCGCCGTGGGCGGAACCGCCAAGGTCTTCGACGGACACCTCACCGACGGGCAGCGGATCGTGCTCAAGGCGCAGCGGTTCCGCGGCCGCCCCGACCCCGCCTTCGAGCTCGAGATCGAGCTCTTTCGCAAGTTGTTTCACCGCAACATCGTGCATTGCGTGGGCGAGGGCCGGATCGGGCCCTACCGCGTGATCGGGTTCCGCCGCGCCTACACCAACCCGCTCGTGCTGCTCTCGAAGGAGGGGTTGAACCCGCAACGCACGCGCGACAAGAGCGCGCGCTACACCAACCTCCCCTTGGACACCGCGCTCGACCTGAGCTACGAGCTCTACAACGCCTTGGCCTACCTCGAGAAGCTGGGCTTCGTGCACCACGACGTCAAGCTCAGCAACGTGCTGGTCGACGTCGCGCCACGGGATCGCGGCCTGAAGGGGGAGGAGGTCGTGCGCGCGGTCGCCCGTCGGCACTACCGCGCGGTGCTGATCGACTTCGGCGCCACCCGCAGCCGCACCTACCTCAACGCCTGGAACCGCGGAGAGGCGCCGGCCGGGCTGACCCCCCAGATCACGCCGATCTTCGCGCCCCCGGAGGCGCTGGTGGAGAGCCGGCAAGACGACGGTAAGCTGCGCGTGACCTTTCACCGCAGCCTCGACACCTACGCCGCGGCGCTCATGACCTACTCGCTGTTGACGGGCCACCCCCCCTACAGCCACCTCGAGACCGAGCTCGACCTCAACGACCTGGAGACGGTGATCGGGCTCAAGTCGGCCGAGCGGCGCGGCGAGATCCAGCCGATCTCGGGCGAGGTGCTGCGCCGCGTCGTCTACGAGGACACCAAGTTCCTCGAGGGGAGCCGCGCGAGCTTCGACCTCGCGATCGAGCGCTTCCTCCTCCAGCGGGTGGCCCCGGATCCGCGGGACCGCGGCAGCTCCCTCGACATGAAGCTCGAGTTCGAGCGCCTGGGAAGGATCTCCCAGAGTCGGGGCGCGGCCTCGTACACCACCCGCCGTGGCTCCAAGATCTACCTCCCCTTCCAGCAGAGCCTGGTCGAGGTCGGCGGGCGCCGTGAGCACCCGCTGCTGCGCGCCGCGCAGACCCTCCGCGAAGACCACGCTCCCGCGCCAGAGCCCGTCGTGGCGGTCGAGTCGCCCTCCCCCGCGAAGGCGCCCGAGGCGTCGGCGGCCGATTGGCTGGAGGGCGCCAGCTCGGGCCACGCGATCCAACCGACGCCGCCGCGGCGGCCGAGCCTCTCCGAGAGCGGGCTGGACTGGCTGGAGAGCGCGAGCGACCCCAGCACGCCCCAGCGCGAGATCCCCGCCTCCCGGCGCCCACCCCCGCCGAAGCCCGAGACCGGGCGCCTCCGTCGAGGAGGCGTCGCGGCCAGCGGGGCCCACCGCCCCGCCCCCCGCGGTGGGAGCAGCGGGAGGAACCCGGCCGTCGAGCGGAGCGGTCCTCACCCCGCCGCCGGGCGCAGCGGCGCGGCCCCCGCCGCTCGCCGGCGCAGCGAGAGCGGGAGCGGCTCCCAGCCAGCCGTCTCGCCACCGGGGGCCCCGAGCGCACCCCGCCGCCGGCGCCGCCTGGGCGCGAGCTCCAGCGGCTCGCACCCCGCCCTGGAGCGGCCCTCGGGCACCGGCTCCAACCCAGACATTCCCCACCGCCGCGCCAGCGGGCGCATGCCCAAGGTGCGCGCGTCTGGCTCGCACCCGGCGATCGGCGCGAACACCACCGCCGGCCCCCCGAGCCGAACCGTCGATCCGCACCGCCGCGGACCCGGCGCGGAGGAGGCCGAGGCGGTCGCCTGCCTGGTCTCGGCGGTGCTCGGAGACCCCGTGGTCCTCAGCCGCACCGAGCCGCGGGTGGTCGGGCGCGCGTCGAGCGCGGACATTCAGATCAAGAGCGACTTGATCTCGCGCGCTCACGCCAAGATCTCCTGGATGGGCGCGGGCTTTCAGGTCGAAGACCTCGGGAGCTTGAACGGCACCTTCCTCAACGGCTTCCGCCTGCGCGCGCCGTGCCTGCTCCACGGGGGTGACCGCCTGAGCTTCGGCGGGTTCGAGGTCGTGGTGCACGTGCTCGACGGCCCGGACGTGCGGGTCGAGACCAGTCAGCACGCGACCCGCGTGTTCGTCGCCGGGAAGGACCTGCTGACGACGTCGCCGGTCGGGTTCGGCGGCGACCTGGGGCAGCTGACGCTGAAGGACGTGGTCGAGATCGTGGCCTGGAAGGGTCACAGCGGCAAGCTCGTGATCACCGACGATCAGGCGCACAGCGGCCACGTCTACTTCGCCGACGGACGGATCGCGCACGCCGCGGTCGGCAAGTGGAACGGCCGCGAGGCGGCGCGCCAGCTGCTGAGCGTGAAGAAGGGCCGCTTCACCTTCACCTGCGAGGCCTTCCCCGGCCCGCGGACCATCGCCGAGAGCAACGAGAGCCTGCTCAAGGACCTGTAGGTTGGTGTCGCCCGCGAGAGCCTGTGCCCTGTGGATCGCGGTCGGGGTCGCCTGGGCGGGGGCGGCGACGGCGCAAGAGGCCCAGCCGCTCGAGGCCTGGACGCGCTACCGCAAGCCTGGCAGCTCGAGCGGGCTGCCCCAGCCGATCGACTACCCGCTCCAGCGCGGCGCGGGGCTCAGCGAGCGCGCGATCCGCGAGCTCGCCGACCAGGACCCCGCGGGCCTCGCCGCGTCCCTGCGCGAGCAGCTCCGCAGCCCCCAGCGCAACGGCGAGGTCGTGTTCGTCCCGGGGGCTCCGACCTGGGTCGGCGTCCGCGCGCACGCGCGCGAGCGGCTGCGCCTCCTCGCGCGCCTTGGCGTCGTCGACCCCGCCGAGTCGGAGCCGCGCTGCCTGGAGCTGCTCCGCGAGGGGACCGACGCCGCCCTCGAGGCGCTGATCCTCAACTACCCCGAGAGCCCGCGGGTCGTCGACGCGCGCCGCGAGCTCGCCGAGCGCTACTTCGAGCGCGGCGCGTGGGGCGCCGCCGAGCTCGCGTGGCGAGCTGGCCGGACCTCGCCGCCCGCGCGGGTGCGCGACCTGGGCTCGCTGAGGAGGGGGGCCCTGGACGCGGCGCCGACGGGGGTCTCCCTGGGTTGGATTCGCCCCTCCCGCAGCGCGGAGGCCCCCCCCAGCGCGGCGTGCCTGAGCGAACGCTTCGCGCTGCTCAGCCGCGGAGGGCTGCAGGCGATCGAGCGCGACACCGGGCGCCTCGCGTGGCAGCGTCCGCTCCCCCCAGGCCCGATCCGGGCGGGCGCCAGCTCCGCGGTGCACGCCAGCGGGGCGCTCCTGACCTGCCTCGAGCTGCAGGCGGGGGCGGTGGAGTGGACCGCGGACCTCTCCCAGGAGGCGGCGGCCGAGGTGCGTGCGCTGTGCGACCTCCCCGACGGCTGGGCGGCCCTGGTGTTCGAGGCTGGACGCTACGAGCTGGTCGGCCTCGACCTGCGCGGGGCGACCCGCTTTCGCACGCCGCTGTGGGGGGGCGACGTGGGCCGCCGCTCGCGGGTCGCGCTTTGGGACGGGAGGCGGCCACGCCGCCAGGAGGCGCTCGTCTCCAGCGGCGACGGGCAGCTCGCCCGGGTCGGAGGCTCGCTGTTCGTCACCGCCGAGGGCTTCGTGGCGCGCGCGCACGGGCGCTCGGGGGAGCTGCTCTGGGTGCGCGACCGGGCCTTCGGCGCGCCGCTGCTGCCGGGCTACGCCCACCCCGTGCAGCTCGCCGCCGACGGACGCGAGCTCTGGGCCTCCACCGCCGCGAACCTGCTCCAGCACCTCGACCCCCTCGACGGCGCGGGGCTCCCGCTCCCCGCGCACGGCGACCGCCTGATCCTCGCCTGCGCGCCCCTCCTGACCGCGCGCCTGAGCGCCGCCGGCGTGGGGGTGTTCGCGGGGGGCTCGCGGCCGCTGGCCGAGCTCCCGCTGGACTCCCTCGTCGGTCCCGGAGAGGTCTCCGGCCGCCTGCTCCTGCTGCCGAGCACGACGGGGCTGAGCTGGGTCGACTGGGTGGGGGGCGGCAGCGGTCGGCTCGAGCTCCCCGAGGTCTTCCCGCGCGCGCTCTGCGTGGACCCTCAGGGGGACGTCTTGGTGTGGGGCAGCGGGGGCGTCGCGCTGGTGCGGGTCATGCACGGCACGAGCCCTCCGCGCGCCGCGCCCCGGGACCTGCCGAGCGACCTCGACGGGCTGATCGAGGCCCTCGACGACGCCGACTGGCGGCTGCGCCAGCGGGCCTTCCTCGCGCTGCGCTCGGCCCCAGACGCCGACGCGCGCCTGCGCGCAGCGCGCGACGCGCCGCTGGGCGCAGACGCCGCCGCCGACCTCGAGCAGCTGCTCGCGCTGCGCGCGGTGCGCCGGGCCTGGAGCGCGCTCGCTCCAGACGCCTCGGCGGAGGCCCTCGACCGGGTCGCCTTCTCCCCCAACC
>JAGQRJ010000164.1 GCA_020425635.1 Planctomycetota bacterium
CGGCCCGCGAAGAACGCGCTGCCGGCGACGACGCCCAGCACGAAGACCGCCGCCACGCCGACGGCGAGCAAGCCTGACTTCATGGGTGGCTCCTCTCCATGAGAAAACGCGGCGAGGTTGGCCCCCGCCGCGTCGCTCGAGGCCTCTGAGAGCTAGTCTAGCGCGGGACCTGCATGCTCACGCAGTGCGTCGCGCCCGAGTAACGAATGATCAGGCGGGCGTCGACCGGCTGGGCGTCGTAGCCCGCGTCGCGGTAGACCTGCAGCGCGGCGCGGTTCTTCGTGCCGTCGCTGTAGTTGGGCACGAGGGCCAGCCCGTTGATCAGCACCGAGTTGGTGTAGGTGCCGTACTCGTCGTAGCGGTAGTCCGCGTCGACGCGCAGCACGCGGTAGCCCAGCGAGCGGAACCCGGCGGCGGCCTGGTCGCAGACCGCGGCCTGCTTGTGGCCGGCGGGGTAGCGCGAGACCAGCGCGGTGTCGTCGTCCATGATCCGCGAGAACATGTCCATGTGGGTCGTGCCCTCGTCGACCAGGGGCTCGAAGAACACGACGCGGTTGGCGCCGACCTTCTCGAACTCCCGCTCGATGTACGACACGCTGCGGCTGCGGTTGAACCACTGCACGCCCTTGCTGACCATGACCGTGCCGCGGCCGTCGGTCACGAAGTTCCCGCCCTCGAAGGAGAGGTTCAGGGAGACCCGCGCCCAGCCACGGTCCGCGGCGTAGGCCCGGGGGAAGCGGTCGTCGTAGGGGCGCCCGGGGTAGTACTGCGGGTCGACGATCTGGCGCTCGCCGGTGGCCGCGTCCTTGGTGATGATCGGGCCGTAGTCGCGCATCCACACCGTCTCGAGGTCGACGAGCAGGAAGTCGACGTAGTCGAGGGACACCCCGGCCTGGACCATCTCGGCGCGGATCTGCGCGGCGCTCTGGTTCGAGTCGACGGCGCACTCCGAGCGCGCGCGCACGGCGTGCATGGCGCGCCACGCGTCGCGGTAGGTCGGGATCACGATGTAGGGGTCGTTGCAGCCCCAGAGGATCAGCTCCTGGTCGGCGTGCTCGGTCGGCGCGACCTGGCCGGCTGGGCTCGCCGGCGTCGTCGGCTGGCTCGGCTGCGCGGGCAGCATGCCGCCGTCGACCATGGCCGCGGTCAGCTCGTAGACCTGCTCGCCCATGAAGGACTGCTCGGCCCACTTGACCACCCCGGCGCCCTTGGCGATCCAGATCGAGGTCACCCCGGCGTCGGCGGTGCCCGCCGTGGGGCGCAGCGCGAGCCGGGTCACGTCGTTGAAGGTCCCCGCGGCGGTGGTCACGGTCGCGCCGCGCTCGACCACGCGGACCTCGCCGTCGTTGACCCCGCCGAACTGGACCACCTCACGGGTCCCCACGGCCGAGTCGAAGGCCGGGATCCAGGTGTAGCCCCCGGCGCCGTCGAAGACCGCGGTCCACTCGTTGTCGGGGAAGATGTAGAGCCAGTGGTCGCCGAGCCCGGCGAAGTTCTCGAACCTCCGCCAGTTGCCCGAGGTCAGCGCGATCCGCGTCGTGACCTGCTGCTGGGTGGTCTGGTTGGTGTAGCGCCACCAGTTGTTCTCGTTGGCGCTCAAGAAGTCGCCCGCGCAGACGGCGGACGCTCCGAGCAGGGCCAGGGACGTGGCCCAGATCAACGTGCGCATGGGGGGTCTCTCTCCATTCGGTCGGCCCTCTCGGGCCGGGTTGCGGCTCTCCAACCGCGGTCCAATCCTTGGGCCGACTCGCGTCGAACCCCTTCGGCTTGCGCCGTTGTGTCGTGGGCGCCCCGTCCCGGACGCTCCTTTTGGCTACACCGGAGCAAGCCCAAGGCCGAACCTAAGGTGTTGTTAGGAAACATGATTACAAAATGTTTACCCCCCACTTTCCGACTTTGGGAAGCGTTCGTTCACATCCTGGTGGCGGGTCGGGCGGAGCCAGAGGAGTTGCAGCGGCCGGAGCGCCGGCCGCGAACTTGCTTGCGAGCGCCCTCAGAGACGGGCGAGTGAGGTGTTCGAACCGAGTTGAGTTCATGAACCGCAGTCACGTCGCGGGCGTCGCGCTCGCCGCCGTCGCTTTTGCCTTCGCCTTCTCGGGCCCCGCCCAAGGTCGGCTGACCCAGGGAGCGGGGGTCGCCCCCGCTCCCCGCACCCAGGTCCTGGCCAGCAGCGTGCCCCTCGCAGAGGGTCAAACCTGGGTCTCGAGCCCGATCGACGCGCGGGGCTACCACGCGCTGACCCTTAACCTCTGGACCCCGGATCGCGCCAATGGCGGGATCCGCCTTCTCGTGCGCAACGACCCCAGCGAGCCCTGGGCGCAGCTCTCGAGCGGCCCGCGCTCGATCGTGTTCTCCTGTGGGCTCGACCCGAGCAAGCCTGGGACGGCCCATGTGTTGAGCGACCTGCACTACGCGGAGGTCGCGTTCGAGATCGTCTTCGGGGGCTTCGGCGGGGCGAACCCCCCGGTTCACGCGCTGAACGCCTCCGTCTACCTGGAGTAGAGCCCATGCGCGCACGTCTCCCCCTCGGCGCCCTGCTCGGCTGCGCGCTCCTCGCGGGCTGCCGGTCGAGCACCCTCGTCGCGGAGCGGATCGTGCTCGTGAACGCCGAGGGTGAGCCCCAGGTCTACCTCGGGCTCGACGAGACCGGCGAACGTCGGGGCCTGATCGTGCTCGACGCGGCGGGGAAGGTCCGCGCGGGGCTGAACCTGCTCGGCGACGACGCAGAGCTCCTGCTGACCGACGCCGAGGGTCGAGAGCGCGTGCGGCTGTGGACCGCGGGCGCCGCGAGCGGCTGGACGCTGAGCGACCCCGCGAGCGAGGCGCGGCTCAGCGCGCGGCTCGAGGCGGGGCAGGTCCGGCTGCGCGGCACCGACGCCAGCGGGGCGGAGGCGGTGCGGCTTCCGTCGCGCTGAGCGCTCGCGTCTGCCCGCAACGCACCGTATCCTCGGGGCCATGCCTACCGCCACGCAACTCCTCCACAAGGCCGTGCCTCGGCTCGCCCAGGGAGACGAAAAGGCGCGCAAGCTCGAGCGCCAGCTGCTGAAGCTCGCCCTCCACGTGTGGGGCAAAGGACCCGACCGGCTGAAGAAGCTGGGGGTCGTCGTCAGCGAGCGCACCTGGTCGAAGGTCGACCCCGACCCCGCCGTGTTCTGGGATCAGGCGGCCGAGGCCCTCGAGGCCAAGCGCTTCTTTCGCTTCGCTCAGGCGCTGCGGGTCGAGCTCAAGGCGCGCTTGAGCAAGAAGACCTCGAGCGGGGCCTCTTCAGGTCGGAGCGCGAGCCGCTCGGCGTCCGGGCGCTCGTCCTCGAGTCGCTCCGCGTCGAGCCGCAGCCGCTCGGGCTCTGGGCGGACCTCGTCGCGGGCCTCCGGCCGGCGCGCGGGCGAGGAGACCTCGCCGCGAGCGTCGCGTCCGCGGAGGCGCGCGCCCGAAGAGGAGACCTCCGCTCGCCCCAAGCGACGGCCCGCGCCGCCGGCCGCCGACGAGCTCGCGCTGCCCCCCAGCGGCGAGGACCTGGCGATCCCGGGGAGCGGCGAGGACCTGGCGATCCCCGAGAGCGGCGACGGGCTCGTGGTCCCCGAGAGCGGGATCGGGGGCGTGCCCGACCTCGACATGCTCGAGTTGGCGACCAACGCCCCCGCGGCCGAGGCGCCCGCGCAGATCCGCTTCGGCGACGACGACGGACCGGCTGACGCCGAGGCCGCCGATCCGACGGCGGCCGCCGAGCGCGCCCTCAACCGCTACCGCGAGAGCGGCGACGCCGACGAGCTGAGCGAGGCGCGCAGGCTGTTCAAGGTCGCCTGCAAGGAGGCCGACGGGCGGATCGCTCAGGGCGTCGCCCGGGCGGGGCTCTCGCAGACCTACCTCCTCGGCGGCCAGCGCGAGAAGGCCCACGAGCACGCCAAGAAGGCGCTGAGCCTGTTCCCCGGCGAGCCGAACGCCGTCGCGGTGTGGGTCCAGTCCGAGCGCGAGGAGAGCGCCGCCCGCGCGCGGGTCGAGGCCTTGCTCGCGCGGGCCAACACGCTGATCGAGCGCGAGCAGGCCAAGCAGCTCAAGGGCGTAGCCAAGGAGCTCCGCGCGCTCGCGCCCGAGAGCGCGCTGCCCGCGCTCGTGGAGCTGGCCGCCGCGGTCGAGTCCATGCTCGAAGGCCAGGCCCTCGAGCCGCACCTCGAGGCCGCCTGGAAGGCCTACCCCGGGGACCCCGAGTGGGCCGACATGCCCCTCGGCGCGGGGGTCGAGAACGCGGTGATCCGCGGGGCGCTGGGCTGGATTCGCCCGCGCTTCGAGAAGGAGGGGCCGGCGGTCCTCAAGCGCACCGTGACCGACGTCGAGTCCAAGGACAACCTGATCGCGGGCGCCTGGCAGCTCGCCCTGGGGGTGGCGCGGGTCGCGCTCTCCACCCGCCGCCGTCCGTCCACCGACGACCAGCAGCGGCTCATGATGCAGGTCGGGCACGCGCTGTTCGTGGCCCAGTATTACGACCACGCCAAGGAGGTCTACGCCGCGGCGCGGCGGATCGACCGCGGCGGGTCCTTCGTGGTCGAGATCAACAAGCAAGAGACCGAGTGCGGGGTCATGCGCCGCGGCTTCGACCGCCCCGGCGTCAAAGCCAAGATGGGGCAGCTGGTCGGGGTCGGGCTCGCGGCCTACCGCAAGGCGATCGGGCTGCGCCTCGAGCAGGCGATCCGCGAGCGCGACACCCTGCAGCAGAAGATCTCCGCCGACGTGCAGAAGATCGTCGGCGGCATCGTCGGAGACTCGCAGCGCCGCAAGACGATCGCGAAGAACGCCAAGGCCGCGGGCCTCGAGGACCCCTTCGCCCGCCTCGAGGAGGTCGAGGCGCAGCTCTCCTCGATCGCGGGAGAGCTGGCGACGCGCGGAGACGTCGCCCCCGCGGCCGCAGAGGCGGCGCCCGCCCCGGCGAAGAAGGGGCGCTTGTTCGGGCGCATGAAGCAAGGCCTCGCGGGCGCGGTGCAGAAGGCGAAGACCGCGGCGAAGGGCGCAGAGCTCGCCCTGCGCAAGGGGGTCGCGACCAGCCGGCGCAACGAAGCGCTCAAGGCCCTCGGCGCGACGCTCCGCGACCGCCCCGACCAGGGGTGGGGCGACAAGCAGCTCGACGCCTACCTCAGCCGCTTCGACCTGCTGGACGCCAAGCTCGACTACCTCGACGAAGAGGCCGAGCGCTTGCGCGCCCGGGTGGGCCAGCTCAGCGAGCTGTAGTCGTTCAGTCGCCGGCCGCGGGGGCGAGGCCCTTGCGGCGTGCCTCCCGCTCCAATCGACGCCTTGGGTCGCGCAGCGCCTCCCGCACGTAGTCGTCTTCGGGCTCGCGCCGGGGCGCATAGGCGCGCACGAACGCCAGCTCTGCCACGCGGTAGGCCTCGAGCGCGGCGCGAGCTTGGGCGTAGCGCTCCTCGGCGAGGCCGGCGGGGGCTAGCGCGAGGGCCCGGCGCGCCGCGGCGCAGGCGAGGGCGCAGAGGTGGCGCTCGACGGTGGCCTGCTCGCAGGCCAGGGCCTGAGCGCGGGTCGGGGCCTTGTGGCGCGAGGTCTTGCCCAGGAAGGACCGAGTTCGCTCCACGTGCACGAAGGCCTCGAGGTGCAGCCCGTCTTCGTCGCGGAGGAGGTACCACGCGCCGCTGTCGCCCTCGTGCACCGGGCGGTCGTCCCCGCAGGCGTCGAGGTAGCGGCCGGCGCCGTCTACGCGGATCGGGAGCACGAGGGCGTCGGCGACCTCGCCCTTGAGCACCACGCTCGGGAGGATCGTGACCGTCCAGGCCTGCGGCTCCTTCTTGCGTAAGAGCTTCTTCGCGCTCTCGCGACGCCGCACGTGGGTGACCTCGCCGAGCAAGATCAGGTCTGCGCGCTTGATCAGCGCGTCTCGGCGCGCGAAGCGCTCGAACTCGTCGTCCGCCGCCCGCGCTCCACCGACCCCGAACCCTAAGCCCAACACCATCGAGACCCATCCAACGCGCGTCAGCATGCCGCCCTCCCGCCTGGCGTCCCGTGCACCGCTCGATCCGGACGCAACCGCCCTGGACTCGCCGATTCCCTGGCCGAGCCGCGCAGCCCGGGCTTTACACTTGACGTATGAGCGCGGACCTCAAACCTCGCGGGGCGGTCTTGATCGGCGGGCGCAGTCGACGCATGGGCCGGGACAAGGCCAGCCTCCCGGGCCCGGACGGCACCCCCCTCGCAGTGCGCGTCGCGGAGACCCTGCGGACGGCGGGGGCGACCGAGGTGTTCGCGATCGGCGGGGCGCGGGCGCCCGCGTGGGAGGCGCCGGCGTGGCTGCCGGACCTGCGCGGTGGGGCCGGACCCCTGGCAGGGCTCGAGGCTGCGCTCGCGCTCGGCGGGTGGTGGTGGCTCGTCGCCTGCGACCTCCCAGGGGTGCGCGCGGAGGACCTGGGGGCCCTGCTCGCGGCCCGGGAGGGCGAGCGGCCCGTGGTCGCCTGGCTCGACGGGCGCTGCCAGCCCTTGCTCGGGCTCTACGGACCGGCGCAGCTGGGCCCGCTGCGGACCGCCCTCGACGCGCGTCGGCTGCGCGCGGTCGAGGTCGTCGGCGAGTGGAGGCCGGTTCGCGTCGACCTGGGGTCGGTCTCGAACCTCAACACCCCCGACGAGTTCGCCCGCTGGGCCCGCGACGCGTCCGATCCTGAAGCCCCTCGGATCTCGTAGACTCTGCGCTCGCTCACGGTGGCGTCGCCTTTCGCGGCCCGCCCGGGGGCGAGCTGGAGGTCGGTGTGCGCCCAGTGTCGTTTACTCGCGGATTCCTCGATCATCCCGCCGGCTCGTGCCTCGTCGAGTTCGGCGCGACCCGGGTGTTGTGCACCGTCTCGCTGGAGGCCAGCGTGCCGCCCTTCCTGCGCGACAAGGGACAGGGCTGGCTGACCGCCGAGTACGCCATGCTCCCCGGATCGACGAGCGGAGGTCGCAAGCGCCGCGAGTTCGGCAAACGCGACGGGCGGAGCGTCGAGATCCAGCGCCTGATCGGGCGCAGCCTGCGCGCCGCCGTGCACCTCGACCGGATCGGCGAGACGACCCTGACGATCGACTGCGACGTGCTCCAGGCCGACGGCGGGACCCGGACCGCGGCGATCAGCGGCGCCTGGGTCGCGCTGCATGACGCGCTGGGGACCCTGGACTCCGAGCGCCCCGCCGAGCACTACCTCAAGGGCCAGCTCGCGGCGGTCAGCGTGGGGCTCTGCGACGGAGGCGTCGTGTGCGACCTCGACTACGCCCACGACTCGCGGGCGGAGGTCGACATGAACGTCGTCGCCCTCGACCAGACCTTCGTCGAGGTCCAGGGAACGGGGGAGCAGGGCACCTTCGACCGCGCCCAGCTCGACGGGCTGCTCGACGCCGCGCTCCAAGGGATCGCCTCGATCCAAGCCAGACAGCGGCAGGCCCTGGGGCTCAGCGGGACGTAGGCGCGTCCCCTTCGGACACCTGTTCTAACCCCAGTGCCTGCGAAGCGGGGCGTGCGCTTTGCGCACCCTCAGAGCCTTGCGGCGCTTGGTGTTGCGCGCCGATGGTAGCTCCAACTGGACCCGATGGCCTTCCCAGATTCGGGCAACGGGGCGGATACCGAGACGGGGTGATCTGCGCAAGTGCTGCCGCAGCAAAAGACGTTGTTTTGGCCTGCTTTATGCAAAACAGATATTTATCGCCAGGAAATGGAGGCAGCGTGCGTCCAGTTCTTGGAACCCGCGTCAGACCAGGGTGCAACGTCTGAGTCGGTCGCGCGGACAAAGTCAATAAGGAGATCTGCCTTGCAACTCAACATGCGTTTGGCCTTGGTCTTGGGTGTCGCTGTCGCCGCGTTTAGCGGCTGCAACAGCAAGCCCAAGGACAAGAAGACCACCACGACGACGGCCCCCGTGACGTCGAACACCACCACCAGCAACGCGGGCGTGTCCCGCCTCGCTCCCCCCTCGACCACCGCGGCGACCTCCTCTCAGGCGGTGGCGTTCGTGGTGCGGGTCGCCGCCCTCGGCGCCGACCCGATCGAGTTCTCGGGCTTGACGATGAGCGCCTCGGGCTCCATGGACGAGTCGGTGGACATTGGCGAGGTCAAGCTCGTCGGCGACGACAACACCAACCGCGCTTACGACGCGGGCGAGCCCGACATGGCGGTCGCCGCGGCGCCTGCGTTCAGCGTCGACGACGGCAGCGTGACCCTGACCCTCGCGACCCCGATCACGATCGCGGCCGGCGCGAGGCTGCAAATGCTCGTCGTGGTGGAGGTCACCGGCGGCAGCGGGCAGACCCTGCAGCTCGACATCGCGGCCGCCGCCGACGTGGCCGTCAACGACGCCAACGGCGTGCTCGTGCCCGGCGGCACCTACCCCATGCCGGGGACGCCGATCACCATCGGCAACGCCATGCCGCCGGCCGCCGATCACCTGCTGCTCACCGAGATCGTGTGGTCGAGCGGTACGACCACGGTCAACGGCGCCTCGTTCATCGAGGTCCACAACCCGACCCCCAACAGCGTCGACATCAGCACCTACTACCTCACGGACGCCAACCAGAGCACGATCTCGGGCGGCTACCAGGACCTTCCTGGCCTCCCGGGCAACGGGTCTGACCTCGGCCTGGCCAACGACCTGTTCGACTTCGTGATCCGCTTCCCGGCTGGCAGCACCCTCGCCTCCGGCGCCACGGTCACCGTCGCCATGGACGGCGCGGGGTATGCCGCGGCCTACGGCAAGGACGCGGACTACTGCCTCGACGGACAGACCGGCACGACCCAGCAAATGGACGTGTTCCAGTACGCCACGCGGACCTTCGCGCCCACCCCGCCCGCCGCGGGTACCTCGGTCTGGCACTGGACCGGCGAGAAGATCGCGCTCTTCACCTGGGACGGCGCCAGCGACCTGGTGCAAGACGTGGACATCGTTCAGGTGGAAGGGATCATCGCGGCTGGTAAGACCGACAAGACCGGGATCTCGATCGACGGCCCCGACGCGGACACCGCTCCGTCCACGTATCAAGCGGACACCCCGGCGGCTCAGCAGGCCGAGATCGCCCGCGCTGGCGCGCTGATCACCCAGCGCATGGACCTGCTGGAGACCGGCGAGGTCAAGACCGCCGGCAACGGGATCAGCGGCAACGACGAGACCTCGGAGCCCCTCGACCAGACCTGGGTCACCGCGGCCACCGCGACCCCCGGCACTCCCTGATCCAGAGCAGGGCAGATCGCACCCACGACGGCTCCCCTTCGGGGGAGCCGTTTGCGTTGGTTTCGACCCTGACTGCGTGAGGGGTCGCGCGCCGCCGTGTCTAAGCGACTCGCGCCGAAACCCTTGAAGTAGCAAAGAGATATGACCGGGGAATCATGCCCTGGTGACGGGTCTGTGACGGCTCCCCGCCATAGTGTCAGGGTCGAGCAGAGGCTCGGCGGCGAGAAGAGCAGCCCGGATCAACCATCGCGCGCGGCCGTGTTTGGTCTCAGAGCGCTGTCTGCTCTGGCACGGCACACCGGGCTGCTCTCCTCGTCTCCTTTGTAGCCGATACGCGCCCCTCGAGCCAGGTGTTGGCCGCGCGGAACCTGCAAAGCCCAGCGCGCAGCCCCGCCCCGCCCGCGCGAAGCCTTCGCCCCGCCAGCACCCCCCCGCCCCGCCCGCGCGAAGCCTTCGCAGCGCAAGCTGCGAAGGGGGCGCGAAGCGCCCCAGCGCCTGCGGC